>JAZRRB010000063.1:0-2387 GCA_045650385.1 Candidatus Scatosoma sp.
GTAGTACTATGCGATTCCCATTTATCGGTGTAGGTATACGTTTTTTCAGGGAATACATACGTTTCCGTTACTATACGATAACAAGTATCATTTTCACGAACATACTCATCTTCATACGTATGTGTATATTCGAAGCCGCAATTTAATACTGCGCATCTATATAAACCATCGCCCATATAATCAAGCTGACAATCGCCGATTACGCCAAGCTCATAGGAGCCCCAGCCATCGTCTACCCAGCCGTTAACTGACCGATGTTCACCGCAAGCACAGGTATACATAGCCAAGTATACGTCGCCGCATACGTCGCTATGACCTACTTTAATTTCTTTATAGAACTGCTGATGGTGCGTTCTATTGTATACGCTAATTACCTCGTTACATCTTACGCATTTTTGCGTAATCGTTACGCCGTCTTCGCAGCTGGTTGCGCCTGCCGCCAAAACGCCTTCTCCTACGATGCGGTGACCTTCGCCGAACGTTTCTATCATTTCCTTACTGCAAACGGTACAGTTGTAAATCTTCTTGCCCAACACACAACCATTTTCATCAATGGTTTGTACTAATTTATAATTGTGTTGCGATTGCGTAGCGTATTCGCCTGTCGTCGGATTGTAATACAGGTTGATGTCGTTCCAGTAGCGATCATACCATTGGTCGGGATTTACCAATTCCATACCAAGAATATTGCCTTGCTTATCCTCGTAAATATATACCTGCGTAACTTCTTGAATCGTTACGTCACAGTAGTCCAATCCCCACCAGCCGATACAATCTTCTCTCATGGACATGGAATAATCTTCTTCCAATTTCCCAAGGTTTCTTACGGCAACTTGCAACTTGTCACACGTTTTGCCGTTGTACGTTACGTTGCTTTCCACAACGCTTTCCGTATTGTTAATAAACTCGGTAATATAATGATTCCAATAGTAATCGTCTACTTGTATGCTCTTCATCCAAACGAAGGTATCGCCGTTCATGGTAAAGATAGTAGCGTCTTCCGTGTCTACGGCGTTTTCTACGTCTAATACACCGGAGAGTTTTTCTACTTGTTTTACAAGGTTTTCATAATCGCCAGCATACGTACCGTTAAGCACGAATTTCATATCGCCGTTGGTATAAACGGAAATGCCTTCCCCGTCGATTTGTTCTTCGAACTCAAATTTATCGAGGTGCATATCGTAGGAAATCAACCAACCAGCTTTATCCGTCTTGAATTGTACGTACGAATTGGCAAGCTTAGCAACGTATTTTTGAATCAAATCGCCAACTTCTTCCACCATTTCGTCCGTAATTTCCAAGCCTTCTTCTGCAAACAAAGGTGTAACGAGTTCCAATACCGTATTCTCGCGAAGCATAGACGCATAGCTGTCTACCATATCTTGGTAATCTTTCAACGCAGCTTCTTCGCCTGTTACTCCGTTAATGATTGCATAGAGTTTTTCTTCCTTGAACTCCGCCAACATTTCGTCAACCGTAGCACCGGTTACGTTTTCGATAATTTTGTACAATGTTTCTTTATTGATACCCCAACGAGCAAGTTCTGCTACAACATCCGTTTCCACTTCCGCGCCCGTCTTATTAAGCATTTCTTTCAAAGTGGTTACCATAGCGTCAAATTCGCCGTCACCAAAGATACTGTTGAAGATTTCCGAACCTTTCGCTTGCGTCATCGTGGTAAATATAGCATGTGCGCGGTCTTTATCAAGCGTGAACGTATAACCGTCTTGCGTTGCTTCCTTTTTGAAGAAGTATTCGATAACGCCTTGAAGCATGCTATTCAAAGGACTATCTTTGGCGTTTTGAACACCTTGAATCAACGCGCTGATATCCTCACCGTTTGCTTCCAACATGCCGATAATGTCCGTCCATGCCATAGCGCCGCCCATTTCCGCAGCTGCTTTGGGCATCGTGCCTTCCTCTATAATAATATCGCCACCTGCGCTACCGCCGCCCATACCATTGTCAGGCATGTTACCGCCGATATTGTCGCCACTGCTAGAGATATTATCTAAGCCGAACGCCTTTTTCTGGTCTACCCAGTTAACGAGCTTATACGTATCTTTCGTGCCGTCCTCTTCGTCCGTCGCTTCTACGTACACGTAAATCATGCCGTCACGAAGAACCACAATCGCGTCTTCCGTCATTTTATACGAGTGGCCACGATACGTTTCCGTCATCGTCGCGCGCACTTCGCCTTTGCCGACAAGCCCCTGAAGACCATTGAATACGAGCGGGCGACAAACACCAGCCGCAGGGAACTGCCGGCATGGCTCAGGACGCTGTTGTGCGCGGCGCTGAACACCTTTGTCTATGAAGTCATTCAGGTCACCTATATCTATATCGGCGGATCCGCGATTACATCGGCGCACATCTGGCGGGCGTTG
>JAZRRB010000064.1:0-12308 GCA_045650385.1 Candidatus Scatosoma sp.
ATCAAATACGGCGGTAACGCGATGATTAACGAAGAACTCAAAGAAGCGGTAATGGGCGATATTGTGCTGTTATCTTTGGTTGGCGTGAAAGTTGTGCTTGTGCACGGCGGCGGCCCGGAAATTACCGAAATGCTTGGGAAAGTGGGAAAGAAATCGGAGTTTGTGAACGGACTTCGTGTGACCGACCAAGAAACGGTGGATATTGTGCAAATGGTGCTTGCAGGCAAGGTAAATAAAAACCTTGTCAACCTCTTGGAAAACAAGGGTGGCAAGGCGATTGGGCTTTGCGGTATCGACGGGCACATGATTAAAGCGAAAAAGACGGACGAACGTTTGGGGTTTGTCGGTGAAGTGACGGACGTAAACGTTGCGCCTGTTTTGGACGTTTTGGAAAAAGGGTATATCCCCGTTGTTTCGACGATTGGTTACGATACCGAAGGCAACGTATACAATATCAATGCGGATACGGTAGCGGCGCGTCTTGCAGGGGAACTCAAAGCGGAAAGCTTGATTTCCATGACGGACATTGTTGGCTTGCTTCGTGATAAAGACGATCCTACAACGCTTATACCCAAAGTGTACGTATCCGACGTGATGAAGCTTATCCGTGACGGCGTAATCAGCGGCGGCATGATTCCGAAGGTAAATTGCTGTATCGAAGCGATTCGTCGCGGCGTAAAAAAAGTGTTTATTATCGACGGACGTGTTCCGCACTCTATCCTCATTGAAACGTTGACGGATGAGGGTATTGGTACGATGTTCGTTTCAGGCAACCATATTTAAGACACGTATATACTTCGCAATACGGCGTTGTACTTGCGTTTGCCCTTGCTCGTTTACGCACAGTAAACCTCCCTTCGGGCAATCCGCGTACGCCTTGTCTTGCTCGTATCTACGCGTCTTATGCGGTGAGCCATGGCGCCCAAATCCTTCTATCTTTCGCTATCGTTTGTATGTAGCGGTATCGTTAATAGAGTAAGTATTTTAAGGAAAAATTATGGATATTAAACAAATCGACAAAGAATATATAGCCAATACGTACGCTCGTTTTAACGTTTGCTTGACGGGCGGTAAAGGTTCGCTTTTGACGGACGAAAACGGTAAGGAATATATCGACCTTAGCACAGGTATCGCCGTCAATTCGTTTGGCGTAGGCGATGATATTTGGAAAGAAGCGGTGATAAATCAGCTTGGTAAAATTCAGCATACGTCCAACCTTTATTATAGCGAACCTTGCGCGTTGCTTGCGCAAAAATTGTGCGAAAAGACGGGCATGACAAAAGTCTTTTTCTCCAACTCGGGCGCGGAAGCGAACGAGTGCGCAATTAAGACGGCAAGAAAGTACGGCGCGGATAATAAGGGCAAGGAATATTATACGATTATCACCTTGAAAAATAGTTTTCATGGGCGTACGATTACAACGCTTTCCGCAACGGGACAGGACGTTTTCCATGAACATTTTACCCCTATGACGGAAGGGTTTGTACATGCCACGCCGAACGATTTTGACGAGATAAAAACGCTTGTCAAAACGCATAAATGCTGCGGCGTGTTTATGGAACTCGTGCAAGGCGAGGGCGGTGTTACGGCGTTGGATAAGGATTACGTTTTGGCGGTTGCGAAACTTTGCGAAAAGGAAAATATGCTCCTCATGATTGACGAAGTGCAAACGGGCAACGGTAGAACGGGCGGATTGTACGCGTATATGCAATACGGCATCATGCCCGACGTTGTGACGACGGCGAAAGGTTTGGGTGGCGGACTTCCCATTGGTGCGACAATGCTTGGGGAAAAGGTAAAAGATTTGTTTACGCCTGGGCTTAACGGTACGACGTTTGGCGGAAATCCCGTGTGTGCGGCAGGTGCGCTTAGTGTGATTGACCGTATCGATGAAACGCTTTTGAAAGAAGTAAATGAAAAAAGCGAATATATCTTTGCAACACTTAAAAATACGAAAGGCGTAAAAAGCGTTTCGGGTATGGGACTGATGATTGGCGTGGAGACGGAAAAAGACGCTACGCAAATCGTAAACGAGTGTATGGAAAAAGGGGTGCTCGTTATCAAAGCGAAACACAAAGTACGTTTGTTGCCTGCCCTCAATATCCCTTTTGAACAGTTGAAAAAAGCATTAGAAATCTTAAAGGAAGTAATAGAGAAATGAAACATTTGTTAAAGCTTATGGACTTGTCGGAAAACGAAATCAACGAGATTTTGAATCTTGCCGATCAGTTGAAATTTGAGAAGAAGAACGGAATAGAGCATCACCTTTTGAAAGGAAAAACGCTCGGCATGATTTTTTCCAAATCCTCTACGCGTACGCGCGTATCATTTGAGGTGGGTATGTACGATTTGGGCGGCAGCGCACTCTTTTTAAGTGCACGCGATTTGCAAATTGGCAGAGGCGAGCCTGTGGAAGATACGGCGCGCGTATTGTCCCGCTATTTGGATGGTATTATGATTCGTACGTTTGCGCAAAAGGAAGTGGAAGATTTGGCAACCTACGGCTCGATTCCCATTATCAACGGGCTTACCGATTATTGCCACCCTTGTCAAGTGCTTGCTGATTTAATGACGATAAGAGAGCGTAAAGGTGCGCTTTCAGGCAACAAGCTTTGCTATATCGGTGACGGGAATAATATGACCAATTCCTTGATTGTGGGCGGCATTAAGACGGGTATGGAAGTGTCCGTGGCTTGTCCTGCTGGTTACGAACCTGACGCGGAAATTATGGCTTGGGCAAAGGCAAACGGCAAGTTTACTTGCACGAGAGACGTGAAGGAAGCGGCGAAAGACGCTGACGTGCTCTATACCGACGTTTGGGCGTCTATGGGGCAAGAAGCGGAAGCGGAAGCAAGAAAGAAAATTTTTGCTGGATATCAAATCAATGCGGACGTAATGAGTGTGGCGAAAAAGGACGCAATGGTGCTCCATTGCTTGCCCGCGCATAGAGAAGAGGAAATTACGGCGGAAGTATTCGAGGCGCATGCCAGCGAGATTTTCGACGAGGCGGAAAATAGATTGCACGCGCAAAAAGCAGTGCTTGTGAAGTGTTTCTTAGGCGATAAATAGAGGTAAAGGGTATGAATTATACAATTAAAAATAATAAAACGTCCGTGACGGTAACCGATTTGGGTGCGGAAGCGATTAGCGTTATCGTAGACGGAAAAGAACGTCTTTGGCAAAATCCTACGGGGGAGTGGGCAGGGCACGCGCCTTTGCTCTTTCCGGTTTGCGGACATTTTGGCGTGACGGTGGACGGCGTATCTTATCCGATTAAAGCGCATGGTTTTGCCAAACGTGAAACGTTTACGTTGAAAGAAAAAGGCGTAGATTTTTTAACGTTCTGCTTGCAAGCAAACGAGGAAACGAAAAAGGTATTTCCGTTCGATTTTATCTTTAACGTAACCTATCGCATTGCGGAAAACACGCTGATTGTCGAATACAACGTGGAAAATCCTTCCGATAAGCCGTTGTATTTCGCTTGCGGCGGGCATGAAACGTTTGCGCTTGAAAGCGACGTGGACGGATATGAAATCGAGTTCGAAAAAGAGGAAAATCTCGTGCATTATTATCATGATAAAGTTGGTTTTCTTACGGGGGAAACGAGGACGTACGGCAACGGAAAACCTTTCCCTTTGCCGATTGATTTCTTGCAAAACGGTGAAACGCTTATCTTCAAAGATATACGTTCTCGCAGGGTAAACCTTGCACGTAAGGGGGGTAAAGCGATTGCAAACGTTACGTTTGATGGGTTTGATAACCTTTTGCTTTGGCGTCAAGGCGAGGCGAAATATATTTGTATTGAGCCTTGGACGAACGTGCCTGACTATGCAGGCGTGCCTGATAAAGAGTTTTCTCAAAAAGAGGGCGTGTATAAAGTGGACGGAAAATCCTCTAAAAAGCTCGTTAGGACGATTACCTATTTATGAGCGTAAAACTTGGCAAATACCGCCATTTTAAGGGCGGAGAATACGAAGTACTGTATATTGGTTATCACTCGGAAACGTGTGAAGAACTTGTCGTTTATCAAGCGTTGTACGGCGATAAAAAAGTTTGGATACGTCCTGTAAGCATGTGGAACGAAACGGTGGAAAGGGACGGAAAAACCTATCAACGCTTTACCTATATCGGGGAATAAAAGCAAAAATAAAAGCCACTCATACGAGTGGCTTTTACGTTTCTATGCGCTTAAATGATAAACAGTTCTAAGACGGTCAAAATGCCGAGGAAAGCGAAGTTAAAGGCGGAGAACAGCAAGATATATTTTCCTGCTTTTTCGCCTGTTTTCGAGGTGTATTCGCGGAAGGTGATAAGCGAAGCGAGGGAGGATATCAGCGTACCGACGCCGCCGATATTGACGCCGATAAGCAACGCTCTCCAATTAGTGGTGAATTGCGAAAGCAAAATTGCTGAGGGCACGTTGCTGATAATTTGACAGGAAAGCACGGAAACAAGCAAAGGACTTTTTTGCATAAGCGAGCCAAATAGCGATTGTACAGCAGGAATTCGTGCCATATTTCCCGAAAAGATGAAGAACATCACAAATGTCAAAAGTAAGCCGTAATCCACCTTCCAAAGTGCGTTTCTATCCATAAATAACAAGGCGATAGGGATAACGATAAGTCCTATCCAAAAGGGAATTACGCGGAAAACAATGATAATGGAAAAAGCAAATAAAAGAAGATAGATAACCGTCCGCGTTTTTGGAAGCGTGATCTTCTCTTCTTCCAAGGTGAGAGGTTCTTTTTTTACGAACATACAGCAAAGGGTGATAAGCGCGATAGAAATGCAAAATGGGGGTAGCATGGTCGCAACGAACTCGCCCGTGGGTATGTTAAATTTTGAATATAAGTACAAATTTTGCGGGTTGCCGAAAGGCGTCAGCATGCCACCAAGATTTGCTGCGATATTTTGCATAATAAAGGTAAACGCCATATATTTTTGTTTTCCCGTAGAGGAAAGGACAAAATATCCAAGGGGCAAAAACGTCAACAATGCCATGTCGTTGGCAATCAACATAGAACCTAAAAAGGTGATATATACGAGTGCGAGAATACTTGCGCGTGTATTTTTGAAAAGCGTTACGATTTTTCTTGCGAGAAAGGTGAAGAAACGGATATTGCGCAAAGCGCACACGACGGCGAGTACGCAAAACAGGCACGTAAGCGTTTTTAGGTCGAAATAGGAAAGGTATTTTTTATCGGGCGGCACGATACAACAGGTAACGATTGCGGCGATGGTTGCAATACACAATACGGCGTTTTTCTTCAAAAAACCGAGCACGTGTCGGCACATACCCCGAAAACGGTGGGGATTAGGCGACGTTTGTTGTTGTGCGGCGCTATGCATACGTTCTTCTCCTTAATGAAAAAATCCGAAGATATTATAGCACCGAAAAATAAAAAAAGCTATTCTTTTGAATAGCCTTTTCATAAAAATTACAATTTATTTTTTGGACAAACTTTAATGCAAATACCGCAAACGCTGCCTCTGCCCACGTCTTGAAAGTGTTCTTTCATGTATTTGGAACATTTTTCAGGGTCGATATTCCGTTCCTCGTTCTCTTTGGGGACTTGTCCAAAAATAGCGCCGGAAGGACAGGCTTTTACGCAAAGGTCGCAATTTTTGCACTCATTTTCAAGCAGTGGCAAGTCACGTTCGAGGGGTAAATTGGTTAAGATAGTGGCAAGACGTACCTTGCTTCCGTAATTTTTGGAGAGAAATAAACCGCTTTTTCCCACGTACCCAAGCCCCGATAAAACGGCGACGCTCTTGTGGGGGATTACGCCGCGATAGGGATTGTTTTTGCCTTGGCTTTGGCTGGAGGCAACGGGAAGCGCCGAAAAACCGTACTCTTCTATCTTTCGCGCAATGCGGAAGGCGATATTGTCAAGCAACGCATTTGCCGTGCGGTAGTGCTGAAAATACACGTAAGAGGGTGCGTTTTCAATAGTGGAAAGCACCGCGTCGGATAATTTCACGCCGATGGATACGGCATGGGAAAGCTCGGGTGCGATTTTTGCCGTCTGTTTTTCAAGTGCGCAAAAACCGATGATATCCGCACCAAGCGTATGAGCAAGCGTTTTTAGTTCCTCTTGTATGTTTTTGATTTGTTCACGTTCCATATGGCTATTATATCACAAACAATAGAAAAAGGCAAGCGCATGGCTCGTCTAATTTTTGGCGCAGGCGGAGGGATTTTGGCTATGCCAAAGTGTCCTCGCTCGCAAAGTAAACGAAAAAAGAAAAAAACCGTTTCTCGCTCGTCGCGCGAACACACAAGAATGCGGAGAACCGTGCTACCCTCTAAACCAAAATACAACCCTAGTAAGAGGGTTGCTTTTTTGGCGCAGGCGGAGGGATTCTCGCCTTTAGCGGCGCGCCCCGCTCCGACGTTATCAACGTCGTCCTTTGCCGTCAAGTTTTACGTTGTTCAAGTTTTATAAGGCAAAGCATTTTGCTCCCGCAAAATGGCTCCCACCCTCGAATCCCTCGCCGTATTCGGTACAAAAAACAAAGGAAGAGGACAAACGTTCCTCTTCCTTTGTTTTGGCGCAGGCGGAGGGATTTTGGCTATGCCAAAGCGTCCTCGCTCGCAGGGTAAGCGAAAAAAGAAAAAAATCGCTTCTCGCTCGTCGCGCGAACCCCCGATAATGCGGAGAACCGTGCTACCCTCTAAACCAAAAAAACAACCCTAGCAAGAGGGTTGCTTTTTTGGCGCAGGCGGAGGGATTCGAACCCCCGTGGGCTTTCACCCAAACGGTTTTCAAGACCGCCTCGTTATGACCGCTTCGATACGCCTGCTTGTGAAATTGCTTTTATTATACTCAAAAGTTGGGTAAATGTCAATTGAAATTGCCCCTATAAACAAAACGTTTAGTCGTTTTTGGACGAAAAATTCTTTGTTTTTTCCTTGTGAGAGAATAAAGAGTGAAAAAAGTTGCCTTTTTTATAAAAAGATTACCAATATATGCCGTCTTTTTGAGTAAAATCACTTGACAAATACTCTCACGCGCGTTAAAATAGTGTATAAGTGGTATTTTCTCTTGCCACAAAAAAACTATGATAGGTGTTATTATGGAGAAAAAAAAGCAAAACACTTTTTTGAAAAGACTTGGTAATCTATTCAAGTCTAGAGGAGTGAGAGTTCTGACCGTTTGTGGACTTCTCTTGTTGTCCGTATTCTGTATGTTCCTATTGGATGAGGGGAACTTTATCCGTACGGAATATATGGGATCGTTGTCTTCCAACTTTCTTGCGGATTTGTTGGATACGTTGAATATCAAGCCGTACAATATCGGGTTAGAAACTTGGTTGATTTTCTTTATGTTGGTAACCACGATTGCCGTTTTCTTGATTGCAAGTATCTTTGCACAAGATTACGTTGGTAAAAGGGTTGAAAAGAAGAAAGAAAAGTTTGAAACGGAGAAAAAGGCTAGAAGGTTCTACATGACGCAATACTATTGCATCGTTACTTTCCTTGCCCTTGCTTTCTTGTTCATCTTCTTTATGGCGGCAGGTATGGATGCATTCAAAGCCGTAGATTTGGGAATCTTCTTGGATTTGTTATACGCGTTGTTGCTGTGCTTGCTCTTTATGGCTTGCGCAGTGGCGATTATTTCCATCGTCGTGCTTATATTGCACATTATCATCGAGGCGGTTATCTTCCTTGCAACTGGGCAAACGCGTCGCGCTTCCATTGCGGAAGTAGTTGAAGGTGAAGGTGAAGGCGAAGGTTCTGGCGACGGTTCTGGCGACGGTTCTGGCTTAGGCGGAGCGAAAAGCTCTTTTGACGGCGGCTCGTTTACGACGAAAATCGAAGAGAACGATACGTTGGATAAAGACCTCTTCCCTGCACTTACGGCAATGGATCTTGAATATGCGGAAAAGGGCGTTGAACACGTAGAAATGGAAGATATTACGTTGGACGAATTTGTGCTTCGTTTCCAATCTTTCTGCTGTAATCATTGCAAAGTGTATTACGAATTGCCCGTTTTGCGTTCCTTTATTGCAGGTTTGGCGGCAAGCCGTTTGATTATTTTGCAAGGTTTGAGTGGTACGGGTAAATCGTTGATGCCTCGTATGTTCTCTCGCTTTACCGGCAGTAACGTATTCTTCTCGCCCGTACAATCGACGTGGAGAGATAAGACGGACGTACTTGGTTTCTATAGCGAATTCACCAAGACCTTCAAAATTACCGATTTCTTGAGCGATTTGTATTCCGCTTCCTATTCCGAAAAGACGACGATGATCGTTCTCGACGAAATGAACCTTTCGCGTATCGAATATTATTTTGCAGACTTCCTTTCCATTTTGGAATATCCGAAGGAAGAATGGAAGATTAAAGTATACGATCCTGAATTGGGACAAAAGTTGCCTGAAAAGCTTACCGACGGTTACGTACAAATCCCGGCAAATACCTGGTTTATCGGTACGGCAAACACGGACGACTCGACGTTCACGATTACCGACAAGGTATACGATAGAGCAATCACGCTGGAATTTAGAGAAAGAGTAAACAAGATTTCCAGCAATTACATATCCGATCCTTTACCTATCAGTTCGGAAAGATTGCAAGAATTGTTTGACGAAGCAAAGGCAAACGAAAACTACTGCTTGTCGGAATTGGATACGGATAGATTCTTAAATATCTGCGATTTCATCAGAGATGCATTTGATATCCGTTTCGGTAACCGTATCATGGTACAAATCAATCAATTTGTTCCCGTATATGTTGCGCTTGGCGGAACGAAAGAAGCTGCACTTGACTTTATGCTTGCAAGCAAAGTGCTTCGTAAGCTTGAAGGTATGTTTGAAGATTACGTTAAAGACGAATTGCTTAAACTTACCAAAATGTTGAATTCTACGTACGGTAAAGGCGTGATGGTAGAAACCGAACGTGTTATTGCGAAAATCTTGAGGAGGTTGGTATAAGATATGAGTGACAATCATCAAATTTTGAAATTATTCACAAGAAAACTTGCCAATTGCCGTTATAAAGTGCCCGTCAATTCCGTTATACAATATATGAATAAGGGGCAATTTGGCTATGACATTGTAGAGGGTGAAGAGACCGTTGTCACCAACGATAGCGTTTTTGCGTCCAGCATTGCAAGCGTTATCACGCATATCCGTGCGATTTTCAAAGAACCGCACATCTTCTTGAAGAAAGAAGAAACCATTCAAAATATCTCTGTTGCTTCGCATATCAATAACGAAACGCTTCGTATGAATTATAAGGACAGTAAGCTTTGGAAGACGAAAGCGCTTGATACTTCGCCCGAATTCGTACACACCTTCGTATATGAAGACGATTACGCGATCTACGAAAATCGTTTTGTTACGTATTTGATGGACGAAATATTTGAAATCCTGAACAAGAAAATCAGCGAAGTTAAGAACTCTATCGAAACGTTGAACTGGAAGATTACCAGCAGAACGGACGTTTTGGGGTTACCTGAAAGCATGTATCTTGACTATGCGGAAGCGGAAGGCGGCGTACCTGTTATTTTGCCTACCACGGATAGCAGGGTAAGCGTTTTGGATTCTTTGCTCAAATCCAAGAAAAACCTTCTTGCTTTGATGCAAACGCCTGTGTATAAGTCTTGCAAAAAGGCAGGGGAATTCAATGCGGTTTCGTTGAAAATAACCAACATTTTGTTGCACGATAAGCATTATAATTATTGCTACGAATTCTATTTGAATTATCTTTTGAGAGATGCGGAATTCACTTCTCTTGAAAATATGTTCAAGGGCTTCACCGTTGTCAATATGATGTGTGCCCTTAATAAAGTGGGTTTTGTTTGTGAAAACCCGAACGAAGAATTGCTTGTCAGCAATTCCGCTACGGTAAAATTCAAGGAAATTTCCTTTATCAAAGAACCCTTCCAAATTATTATGGGCTTGGGCGAAAACGACGATTTCTATCTTACCGTAAACAACTTGGTAAGCGGAAGCTCGATTCAGCACTTTATCAAGGTCGTACATACGGATAGCGAAGCTGTAAAAGAAGGCGCTACGGTTACGGAAGTATTCGAAGCTTATAAAAAGGAAGCGAATTTAGAAAACAGCAAGGTATGGTTGATTACCGACGCGGATATCAAAGGGGAAGGCGTTTTACACGTAGAACCTGTAAACGGCAACGTAATCGGTTTGTTTGTGAAATTGCTTAAAAAGGTTACGCTTTTGGCGGAAGGTGCGCTTTCGGTATACACGAGCATGTGTCCCGTTTGCGGCTCTAACCTTGTTTCTCCCGACGAAAAAGATTATTTCTGCGTTGATTGCGACAGCGTTTACCATTTGTTCTATTATGCAACGAAAGATTTGATTTGGCTCAAACGTTTGCCTAAGACGGACGAAGAGATGGCGGAAAATGCAGAGCCTGTTGCTGAAGAAGAAAAGATTGAAGAAGTTGACGTTCAAGAAATTATTGAAGAAATAGAAGTTCAAGAAACGGTTGAAGAAACGGTTGTTGAAGAAGCACCTGTTGAAGACCAAGTTTCGACGATTTTTGCAAACGCAGATGCGTTCTCTTCGCATATTAAGCGTCATTTCTTTGCAAAACTTTCGCATTTGGAAGTAGAAAAGAAAGAATATTATAACGAACTTAAAAATTATATCTTACAATATAAGAAAATCAGCGCACGCGCAAGCTGGAACTACGAAACGTTTTCTTCCCACCGCGATGCGAAGATTCGCTTAGCGGTAAGAGGTAAGACGCTTGTAGCGTTCTTCGCGCTTGACCCGAAGGAATACGAAAACACGAAATACTTCCCCAAAGACATGGGTGGCACGAAGAAATTCGAAGAAACGCCGATGATGGTGAAGGTACAATCGGAACGTGGCGTGAAATTTGCAAAAGAACTCGTGGATATCGTGCTTGCGGATTTGGAAAAGAACGAGGCTTACGAAGCAGTAGATTATACGATTCCTTATAAATCGGATAAACAACTTTTCGAAGAAGGCTTGATTAAAATTGTTGGCGACATCGACCTTTCCGATTACGTTCGCGTTGATCCTGAAAAGGTTGTAGAAACAGTAGAAGAAGCAGTTGTTGAAGAAACGGTTGTTGAAGAAGCACCTGTTGAAGAAGCAATTGTTGAAGAAACGGTTGTTGAAGAAGCACCTGTTGAAGAAGCACCTGTTGAAGAAGCAGTTGTTGAAGAAGCGGTTGTTGAAGAAGCGGCTGTTGAAGAAGCGCCTGTTGAAGAAACCGTTGTAGAAGAAGCGGTTGTTGAAGAAGCACCTGTTGAAGAAGCAGTTGTTGAAGAAGCAGTTGTTGAAGAAACGGTTGTTGAAGAAGCACCTGTTGAAGAAGCAGTTGTTGAAGAAGCAGTTGTTGAAGAAACCGTCGTAGAAGAAGCAGTTGTCGAAGAAACACCTGTTGAAGAAGCAGTTGTTGAAGAAACCGTTGTAGAAGAAGCACCTGTGGAAATGCCTGTTGCGGAAGTGGCTTTAGGCATGATAGATGAAAAAGAAACGCGTTTGAAACGTCACTTCCTTGCGAAGATATCGCAAATGGAAGAAAACAAGAAAGATTATTACAGCGCACTGAAAAATTATATTTTGCAATATAAGAAAGTGAGCGCGCGTGCGAGCTGGGGTTACGAAACGTTCTCCAATCGCCGTAATCCGAAAGTGCGTTTGGCGGTAAGAGGAAAGACGCTTGTGGCGTTCTTCGCGCTTGACCCGAAGGAATACGAAAACACGAAGTATTTCCCCAAAGACATGAGCGACACGAAGAGATTTGCTGATACGCCGATGATGGTAAAAGTAAAATCCGATCGTGGTTTGAAATATGCAAAAGAACTTATCGACATCGTACTTACGGGCCTTGTAAAAGACGAGAAATACGTAGAAGGCGATTATAGAATTATCTATAAGTCGGATAAGGAACTTTTTGCGGAAGGCTTGATTAAGATTGTGGGCGATCCTGCAACGGTAGCGCTTTCCGAAGTGGTTCGTGAAGTTGTTGAAAAACCTGTTGTAGAAGAAGCGGCTGTTGAAGAAGCAGTTGTTGAAGAAGTGGCTGTTGAAGAAGCGGCTGTTGAAGAAGCAGTTGTTGAAGAAGCAGTTGTTGAAGAAGCGGCTGTTGAAGAAGCAGTTGTCGAAGAAGCAGTTGTTGAAGAAGTGGCTGTTGAAGAAGCAATTGTTGAAGAAGCAATTGTTGAAGAAGCAGTTGTTGAAGAAGCGGCTGTCGAAGAAGCAGTTGTTGAAGAAGTAGCTGTGGAAGAAGCAGAAGAAGAGAACGACGACGAGGACGACGACGAAACGGACGAACAAGTAATTCAAACCAGACAGCGTTTCCT
>JAZRRB010000065.1:0-3540 GCA_045650385.1 Candidatus Scatosoma sp.
TGGGCACGTCGGCGGATTCGGTGTATGGGGATATCGAGGCGAACGCAGAGAAGGAGCAGCTGAAAGAGGCGCTGAAAAAGCTTTCCGAGCGGGAACGGAAGATTATGTTTTTGCGCTTTGGTTTGGGGGGCGGCGAGGAGATGACGCAAAAGGACGTGGCGGATTTGCTGGGGATATCGCAAAGCTACATATCGCGTTTGGAAAAGAAAATTATATTGCGCTTAAAAAAAGAAATTGCAAAAATGGAATAGAAAAAGGGGCTGGAGAAATTCCGCCTCTTTTTTGCATAAATGTAAAAAAATGAAAATAATGACAATTAAAACGAAAAATTTCTCATATAAAAAGCAAATTTTTGTAAAAAAGTTTTCAAAAAGTATCTTGACGGATTGAAAAAACTATAATATAATGTAAATATATACCTTAATTACTATATCACAAGGGAGATATGTTATGGGAAAGAAAACGATGAAAAAGACGATGAAAAAGACGACGATTGCTTTTGCAGGGGCGTTGGTGGCGTGCGTTGGCGCAGGGTTTGCGTTATACGAACCGCCTTTGAAAGTTTCGGCGGCGACGGGCGTGAACGTTTCCACCGATTTTTCGTCTATGCCGGAGGGCATTAGTATTACGCAGGAAGCAACGGTGCAGGGCGGGAAATTAATGTTCCAATCTTCCACGGATAACCCTGTGTTTGCTACGACAGGCACGTATAATAACTTCATTATGGAGTACGATGTTACCTATTATAGCGGCGCATGGCTGGGACTTTGCTCTTTTGATGATCCAGCGGCAGGCATGTATGGCGAAAACTTTTTATTCGTCAGCGGTAGTACGTTATATTCGTTTTTAGATGAGGATCAAGACGGGGCATTCCAAGAATCGTACGAGTGTACCTTGCCGGAGGGTTTAGCGCCGATGACGGTAGGTGCGACGACGCACGTGGCGATTATCGTAGACAACGGCGAGATTGCCGTTACGCTTTCCAACGACACGGTTTCCTATACGCATACGGTGATTAAAGATATCGCTTCGGAAAGCGCGTTATTGATTCCAACAGTTTACGACAGAATACAAAGCACCTGTCTAAACTTGGATAATTTAGTGATTATCAATAACGATTTGGAAGGGGATGCAACGCAAACAGCGCCTGGATATACGTTGTTGCAAGGCTGTGAAGAGATTGTGCAAGACGTAACGATGAATTTCAGCGCGGCGACGGGAGCAAGCACGACTGCGCATGCAGTTCAAGGGAACGGTGCGGTAAAAATCAACGTGGCGGATACGGCGTGGGGCATTTTCCACGTTTGTTTGAAAGCGGACGGACAGCCGTTGACGAGAGAGATTTTATGCTCGTATGAATACATAGAAATGTCCGTATATTCCGAGCAGGCAAATACGGAAATTTATCTTCGCAATCAGCTCATGGGTGTGTTGAAACGGGGCTGGAACGTAGTACGGGTAACTCCCGAACAAATTTTGGCGCAAATAGCGGATTGGGAAGCGACACCGAAAGAGGAGAGAGGGTTGCACCCGTTTAATTTTAACGGCGGTTTTGCGTATATTCAAGTGCACGGTAATTCGGCTGGCGACGGCGTTCAAGATACCGTTTACGTGGATAATATTCGCGCTCGCAATAAAGTTGTCGAAGAAGGGTATGTGGACTTACAGCCTTGCGAAACGATTGCGGGGAACTTCGAGTGCGGTAGCGGTGTTATAGAAACCTCCACAGAACAAGTAAAACAAGGCGTTTCTTCGATGAAAGTCAGCGTCGATGCCGAGGCTTGGGGGGCTTCCGTTTACATGCGTTTGACGGTGGACGGCGCGCCGCTAACAAGAGAAAACATAGAAGGGTACGATTATATCGAAGTATCCGTTTATGCGGAGCAGGACGGTGCGATTTTCTATTTCTTTAACCATATTATGGGGAAACCTGTAAAAGGTTGGAACACGTTAAAGATTTCCGCGGAAGAGTTTTTAGCGCAAGTGGATTCTTCGTCTGCCGCGTATAACTTTGAAACGGGTTTTGCCTTTTTCCAAGTGCAAGGCGGGGGACACGTTGTCTATATCGACAATATTCGCGCGAAAGAGTGGACGCCTAACGCAAACGTAGACGGCGAAACGTACTATACGGCGTTTGATAGTGCGTTGGATACGAGTATTTGGGAAATTACCAACAAAGCGGCGATTGCTGTGACGGACGGACGACTCGTATACACGGCAATCGACGGAAATGACGGCGCGGCGATTGTAACGGTAAACAAATATGAGAATTTCTTATTGGAATACGATTTAAGTATTTTAAGCAAAACGGAAGCTGCGTGGACACCGATACTTTTCTATGGCTCGGTTGGCGAAAATACTTGGTATGGAACGAACAAGTTTGTGAATTTCAGCAGGTGGGGCGCACTTGATATGTTGCCGCAGGGAACGATAACTGCCGTTGTACCGACAGTGCGGCCTTTTGCTTATCAACAGCTGAGCGATTTTGAAACGACGCACATAAAGGTGTTGGCACAAAACAACGCGATTACTGTGACGCTTTCAAGGGGTGAGCAAAGTTGGTCGCAAACAATTTTAACGAACGAAGAAACGCTGGGGAGAATAGGTATTCCCGTATGCGGCGGTTCGCAAATAGCCATTGATAATTTGGTTTTGGTCAATTTAGACGAATATCACGGCTATAAAGTGACGAGAAAAACGCTTGCTACGCAAAACGTAACGGCAAGTGCCAATACGCAAGTTTCGGGTACAATCGAGCTTGGCGATATGACGGATAAGACTGCGGTATTCACTTCGCTTACGGACGAATTGACGATTGACGAAAGCGGTAATTGGGCGTATACAGCGGATAGTTATAACGGCGTAACGGAATTAAACTATAGCGTTACGATTAACGACGTGGTACTCGGCGGTTGGGCGTATCCGTTTGGGAATACGTACGAATACACGGTAAACGGCATAATCAACGTTACGGTAGAAGATGGGCTTCGCGACGAGGAAATCGAAAAGGTTATCAACCTGATAGCAGGGCTTTCTTCCGATACCATTACTGCGGGAAATTATGAGGCGATAAAAGAGGAAGTAGAACTTGCGGAAGAGGCTTATAAAAATTTGACCGACGAAGAAAAAGCGTTGGTTGAAAATTATGCAATTTTAACGGCGAGAAGATCTGCTTTAGATGCGTTCTGTATGGACGAGGATAAGGACCACCTTTGCGATATTTGCGGTAAAGAGTTAACGACTTGCACGGATGAAAATAAAGACCACAAGTGCGACGTATGCAACGAAAATGTTGGAAAGCATGAGGCGGTAGTGGGTACACACGTTTGTGATTATTGCAAACAAACGGTAAGCGATTGTACGGATGAAAACAAAGACCACAAGTGCGACGTATGCAACGAAAACGTTGGGGTACATGAAGCTGTGGAAGGTACGCACGTTTGTGATTATTGTAAACAAGCGGTAAGCGATTGTGCAGACGAAAACAAAGACCATAATTGTGACGTTTGCAGTGAGGAATTGACAAAGTGTGGTGACGAT
>JAZRRB010000066.1:0-2029 GCA_045650385.1 Candidatus Scatosoma sp.
AAGGAGAGGATAAAATGCGATTAAAGAAAATATTTTGGCAAAGATTAAAGGATATAGCAATGGAAAAAGGATATAATCCATTATGGGATGAGGCAATCCTATATGCTTTGGGTAACGGACATATTTCTTTTGCGCAAACGGAAAGGATTTTATGTGTAAGTCATCCACGTGCGGGTATATTTATAGATAAAACAATTGAATACGGTTACTTTGACGAAATGCACAAAGCAAAAATTTCAGTGAAAGACTATCAAAAGATTCTTAAAAAAAGAAAGAACTCTTTATATTGAAATTGTGTTGAGCATAAAAAAGACAAGTTCTCTAGGTAAGAGATTGCTAAAGGTGCAAATTTCATTTTTTTGAATATTGAGATTTTTTCGACAGTTTTTTCCAACTGACAGTTGGAAAAAAGCTATCTAAATAGGTCATTGCAAAGGCCCTTAAGATGTGTTATAGTATACACATCAACACTTAAAGGAGTTTTTTATGATTAGTGAAAAATTAAAAAGATTACGAGTAGCAAACAATTTAACCCAGCAACAAGTTGCCGATTATTTGAATATCAGCAATCAGTCGATTTCCAAATGGGAAAAAGGAGAAGCCTTGCCGTCGGTTGAGTTTTTGCCGAAATTGGCGGAATTATTCCAATGTTCGGTAAATGCCTTTTTTTCAGATTACGAAACAGAAATATTCGAAAAATCCGCAAAAAGCAATTTGACCATAGAGGAAAGCAATAAGTTTGCTTGGGAACTGATTCAATCTCTTCTTGATAATACCAGTGAGGAAATTAAGGAAGAAGATTCACTGTATCCCGAATTAACAATACCGACGGAAGCAATGTTTTTGCCTGCATTGGCAAAAATTTTAAGAGAGGTTGACGAAATAGGAATCTCGTTTTTACAAAGAAAGCTTGGCGTGGGGTATTACGTGGCGAGTCAAATTGTTAGTGGCTTGAAAGGATTGGGTGTGATAGTGCAAGAGGGTGTAAGTTATCGCGTTATAAAAGCAAACATTACGCGGTTGGATGTATATTTAACAATAAATTGAAGAAATTTTCGCTGGTGAATTACATAACGCAAGCCATCTTTTTTATTTCGCAAGTTGTGAAATAACGATTGCAAATATAATATATTGTTGGTGTTATTATATACTTGACTTATTGACTCGGGTATGTTATGCTGCTTACACTATCCGCAAGCAAGGGCGAGGCAATCTCCCTTACTTGCTTCAATTTTTGAAAATCGCTTTACTGTGTCAAGATGTAGGCGATTTTCTTTTTTTACACTGTTATATTTTTAACAACTCTGTGAAGTATAAGGCAGAGGCAGGTATTTCTACGCTCTTACACGAAGTTTTCCACGTTGCAGAAGATACGAAGGCGGGGATAAAACTTAAAAAAATATTGGCAGATTATGCCTTTGAAAACAGCAATACAAGCAGGGCTTTATTGAAGTATCAAAATCAAAATGACTTGACAACGTCCAGCGATATATTGTATAGTAGAAGAACGGCAAAATATATCCACGAAAATCAAATAGGCACGGCGAATATGCGTTATCTTCGTGGAGAACTGACAAGACTTTACGATGGTATAGAAGACGGTATCGCTGACGGCGTTGCTATTGAACACGAAAATACTATTTATATCGTTGATTCGGGCAAAGATAATGGCGAATTAAGCTTTGGCGTTAGAAAGAAAATAACCATTACGGATGAGATTGAAAGACGTAATGTATTGGAGGAAATTAATGAGCGAGCAGCATCAAAAAGGCACGGTAATAAGGAATTATTTGAGAAAATTGGGTACGCATCCAGTTACGATGGCGGAAGCCGTATCAGACGAGAATTACAAAAAGAGTTATCAAGTAATAACGGAAAATCCGCAAATCAGCAAAGCGGAGTTTCTGCGGATAATGGGGATACAAGAGTACGAGGATTAAGCGACGGAAAAGAAGGGTTGTCAACTGTTGATGACAATATTGTAAAATCGACAAGATTGCCACAAGGCGAAGACGTTTTGGCGGAAGTT
>JAZRRB010000067.1:0-3329 GCA_045650385.1 Candidatus Scatosoma sp.
TTGGCCTCCGACTTTGCAATCAGACGGTTTTCGTGATGCCCCGTAGTCCCTAAACTTCGTCCGTATTCAAGGTCTGCATATTCCATAATCAATCCGTCAACGGGATATTTATACTCGCTCGGTGCAAACAGCTTGTCCGCATTTTCAATTTGTTCGGGCGTCGGCGTTTCGGTAATATAGATATGAGGCACAACAGCAAAACCATTTTCTTCAAGAAACTCAAAGCTGCTTTCTTTATGGCTCATTTCTTTACCGTCTATAGACACCACTTCAAACCCAACCAGTTCCAAACAACGCTTTTCCGCATCGCTGGAATCGAGTTTACGAACACTACCTGCCGCAAGGTTTCTCGGATGCGAATACGGTTCTTCAAGAGTCGCATTGATTTTATGGAAATTCTCCCACGATATCACGCCTTCTCCTCGAATTTCAAACGGAAACTTATTCGGCACCGTAAGCGGTACGTTCAAGAAATGCTTGACCGTATGCGTTACGTCTTCCCCGACTATTCCTTCACGTCCGCGTGTAATTGCCTGTACGAGTTTGCCATTATCATAACGAAGCACGAGCGTAAGCCCGTCCAACTTCCACGATAACGTAACGGCTTGCCCTTTCGCAAACTTGATTAAGTCTTGCACAAACTTGGTTTTATCTGCCGATAGCATCGGCTTGGAATGCTTAACAGGCGTGAGCTCGTCAAGGATTTCGCCCGCTACCTTTTGCGTCGGGGAATTGGATAACGTAATACCCAGATTATCCTCCAAGCTTCGCAATTCATCATAAAGCGCATCATACTCTTTATCCGACATAATCGGCTTATCGTTCTTGTAATAGGCGATATCCGCCTCGCTTATTTGCTCAATCAATTCCTTCATCCTATTGAGCATAGGATCTCTTTGACTCACACACATCGTTGTAAATCCTCCTTATATTTTTTATAATTTTTAATAAATAGATAGGAAATATCTACTAATTAAAAAGCAGCATCTTTTTCAGATACCGCCACAGTTTTCTTGGCTTATAATCAAAGCCAAATATTCGTTTATTCGCGTACATGCTACCCTCCTTTTTTAACTTTTGTTATAGTGACCGGTGAAGACCGACTCGTAAGTTTCTTCGCCTTCCGCTTTACAATTCTCACATTTCCACGGTCGCCTTGCGCCTATCGAATCTTGAATTTCCGTTCCATATTCAAGACATTCGCTGCCGCATACAGGACATACTCCTGCATAACCGCTACCGTCTTCAAAGCTTCGTTTCATACCAATCCTCCTTTTAATCCTATTACACTGTCTGCTTCTTCTGGAAATACCTTACGAAACACTTCCATATACCGAGCTTGTCCTGCGGTATTTAACGGCGAGCGTAACGACGTCATACTCCATCCTATCAGTTCTTCTTCAGGAACACTGTATTCGTCTGCAAAAAACTGATTTCCGTTATAATGCGGACAACGCAGCTTGATAATTTTTTCAATCTCCGTTTTTGAAGTCGCTTTGGCTATCATTTCGGATTTCTTTTCCGCTATTGGATTTAACAGTCTATCCATATAACCCAATCCCGCATAATAATCCAACATCTTTTGCAACCGACCTATCGTTTCTAACCGCAACGTTTTTATGCGTTCCTCAATATCTTCCTGCAACGAAATATCGCCGATTGCTTTCAGTAAAATTAATTTATACTCACGCACTTTTTTGCCTCCTTAACCCTAAATTTTCATACTTGCTAAAGCGTAAATATTGAAATATGAACGCTGGCGTTCTCCATTCACTCCACGTTTCTTGTGTCAACGAGTTTTGATGTCTTACGATTGCCGGAACGCCTGCAAGCGATAATTGCAAATACGTCATGTGAACGCATCGAATATCAATATCACTACACAGGATAAAGCAATTTCTTGCATAGTTAATATTGTATTTGTTCTTCAATACGTCCAACGCCGCCATCATCATACCTCCACCACCGCAACAGGAATCGTTTAGCGTTAAAATCTCATCATTCTTTGTCTTTTCCAAAATTTCGTCCCCAATAACAGCTCGCGCCATTAGCTCGGAAATATGGTACGGCGTAAAAAACTGTCCAACCGACTTATTGCCTTGATTACATCTCATAAACAGTTCGCCAAGATTATCGTAAAAACGACCGTTGTCATATACAACTGAAGACAACAACGCATATATCATTCCAAAAATTTCCGTTAGTAATTTCTGTTCGTCCTTTTGATATTTATTCATAATCTGCAAATACCGTTCTTCCCGTTCTGCTTTAGAAACCAAATCCACCATATTCGATATTGAAATAGCGCCACATTCAAAAACATCGGATATAAGTTGATGCGTATCCACCCTATATACAGCCGATTTTATATGCTTCATTATTTCTTCAATCGTCGGGATTTTATAAGGACAAAGGTTTTGCATATCTTCAACCTTTAATTTAGTTTCCTCTATCTCTGCTGGAATTACCGCAGGTAACTCTACGGGAACTTGAGGAAATTCAATATCGAATATTGACAGTTGATTATCGTTTTTCTTTCTCATACTTATTCCTCCGTTTTGCTATACATTGAGGTCAATTTTCATAATGCTTTTCTTTATCTTCTTCCGCTAATACCTCGCTATAAAAAGCTCTCGAATATGTTTTTTGAAAATCTGCTTTAATTTGGTCAAGTCTATTGCAAACATCGTCAATTAAGATATTTTCTTCCTTGTCCCAATTTTCATAAGCGCTACGCAATTTTGCCACCAAAGCTGTTGCAACCAATTCAATAAGTTTTTTGCGACATTCTTCCGTAAGATTATCTAGCAACATATCAACCATTTCACGACGCAAATCATTATGATAATACTTCTGCGCTTGGAAACGATGAATAAGCTCGGCTTGCTGTAACTGCAGTTCTTTTAATCTGCCCCTTAATTCAAATTCTTTGGGACGAAACTTTGTCGTTATTTTTTGTCCGTTTAACGGCGCAGGATTCCATTCAGCCGTTCTACTAAAATCAAACATAGCCAAGCCTGCCTTAAATTCTATCCCTAAAATATTACAAATCGTTTCGCAATCCTGCCACTCACCTTTAATAAAAGCAATCAAAGTTTCGAGCTTTTGCCGAAGTTGGATATTTTGTTCTTTCATATCCAACACGGGACGAAAGTCTACACCATCCTCTGCTCCGCCAAAAGGTTCAAACTCAATATTACAAGTTTTATATTGCTGATTCGCTTCAAAGATTTCTAAAATGTTTTTACTCTTCATTATTATTTTCTCCTAAATATTTTTTATTGTTTATATCGACGGCAGCATAAGGCTACCGAATAAAGATGGTTATG
>JAZRRB010000068.1:0-2752 GCA_045650385.1 Candidatus Scatosoma sp.
TTCTTGGATTTGCAAAATCAATTAAAGGGTATCGAGGGGGAATTGGAAGCTTCCCGTCGTTACTACAACGGCGTTGTGAAGTCGTTCAATACCAAGTTGGAACTCTTTCCTGCGAATATTATCGGCAGACGTATGGGCGAAGAATATACCAAACGTCCTTATTTCGAACTGGATAGCGCGGAAGAGAGAAAGAACGTAAAAGTACAATTCTAATAAAATGAAAACAATATTATTACAAAAAGGGATGCGTGGCAAAATAAAAGCCACGCTTCTCGTTATCCTATTTCTATGCTTTGCATTATTGCCGTTAGCCTTTTTACGCGGTGATACCGCTTTGGCAAGCGCGGACACGGGCGACGTCATGACGATAGAACGCTACGATATCGATATGACGGTGCAAACGGACAGGAAGGTGGCGGTGAAAGAAACCATCGTTATGACGGCGAATCGGGCAGGGAGTCGATTTACGCGTAGTTTGCCGATGGAAGGGAATCGGTATATGAACCTTTCAGCAATATGCGTGGGAGAGGCGGACGCCGTTTGTTACGTGGACGATAACGACGAGTATTTGAATATCGTTTGCGAGTTATCTACGCAAAAGAATCAAACGCGTACCTATGAAATCGCCTACGTAATGGAACAACCGCGTGGGGATATTCAAAACGGCATGCAAATTGACGTGGTGGGGTTTGGCTGGACGGTGCCTTTGCACGACGTCACCGTCACAATGCATTTTCCCGAAGCGGCGACAATAGAAAAGGCGATGATTGCTCGTTACGGACAGGACGAGATTAAAAAAACGTTTGATTACGAGCATTTATCGGGCGACGGTAAAACGTTGACGTTGAAGGCGGCAAGACTAGAAACGTATTACAACGCCGAATATGACGAAAGAGTGGCGGAAGGCATTTACGTGCGTTTTGTATTAGGGGAAGGGGTGTTAGATAACTATCTTTCTACGCAGTTATTCCCCGAGGGAAGCTGGCGGATATGGCTAATAGGCGGTATTGCCCTTGCTGTGACGATATTGCTGGTTTTACTCTTTGGAAAAAAGCGAGAAATCATCACTACCGTCAATATTACGGCGCCCGACAATATGGACCCGATGAAGATGGGGAAATTGCTCGACGGAAACGTGGACAACGAGGACGTCACTTCGATGATTTACTATTTCGCGCACAAGGGATACTTGACGATTGATGTAAGCGATGAGGAGAATCCTTCGTTTACAAGGCTTGTCGATGCGTTGCCCGAGGAAAACTCAACCGCACACGAACGCAGCTTGTTCGACGGCTTGTTCTTTTCGGGGAATACGGTACGCGTGTCCGATTTGAAAGAGAGGTATTATAAATCGGTGGATAAAGCGAAGAAACAGCTGATAACGCCGAAGATGTACGATAGAAAATCGGTGTTCCTGTTTTTGCTTGGCGGTATCTTGGCGTTTTTAACGGCGTTTATCCTGCCGTTTTGGCTGGGTAGAACGCGGATAGGCGGTGGGTATACCTATCTTGCAGGCGCGGCGTTTATTGCGCCGATTGTGGGGATTTGGGCGATTGGTTGTATTCGTGAAAACTACCGCTATAAATGGAAGAAGGGTAAACAATTTGGGTTGCTACTCGTTCAATTATTGATTGCGGCGGTTGGCATAGTAATATTTGTGTTCGGGCTCGCTTCGCATATCATGACGAGATGGGAAAAACTGTATTTGAGTCTTATCGTCGTTTTGACAACGTTTATCTCGACGGGCGCGCTTTCGAGGACGGAAGAATATTGTGAAACGTTGGGACAAATCCTCGGGTTTAAGGACTTTATCGTCGTGACGGAAGAGGAAAAAATCAAGTTTATGTTGGAAGAAAATCCTGCTTTGTATTACAAAGTGTTGCCGTACGCGCAAGTGTTGGGTGTGACGGACGAGTGGGAAAAGAAGTTCAAAGGTATTTTATTGCAACCGCCTACGTGGGCTTGCGGTATGCATATGGACGTATTTGATTTTCTTATTCTCAACGCGTGTTTGCGGCGGTGTATGCTGGTGGCGATGATGCGTCCGCAGGCAAAAGGCGGCTCGTTTGTCGGAAGAAGCGGCGGCGGAGGCGGTTTTGGCGGTTTCGGAGGCGGCGGCTTCGGCGGAGGCGGCGGTAGTTGGAGCTAACTCAAAGATATAAAAATCAACCGAGAAATGCATCCACCCCAAAAGTTGGGTAAACTTTTGGGGTGGATATTTTTTAGACGAGGTATAGAGCTAAAAAAAAATCCCCTCGCGTCTTGCGAGGGGATTGATTATTGGATTAGTCTTTTACTTGGTCGGATTCCGTAAGCACAGGGGAGCTTTCTGCGAAACGTTTTACCGAATCTACTGCGCTTTGGCAACGAGCTTTCGATTTGTAATGTTCGCCAAGGCAGAGGAGCTGACCGTTACCGTTGAGGATTTTATAGATATAATCGCCTTTCTTGGTAAGGGTGATGCGGAAGTTGTCTTTCGCGATGTTTTGCTTGTGCGTTTGGATACCGTTTACTGCGCCTGCATACGTCGTGTATTCTTCGGAGGAGAGGAGCTTTTCGCCGTTGTTGGCAAACAGTTCGAAGAAGAATACTTTATCGCCGTCCGCGTCTTCACGGCTAGCAATAATCCATTTGCCGTTTACGCCGTCCATTGCAGGTGCAACGTACGTTTCCGTGTCTTTGGGTACTTTCAAGAAATAATCTTGTACGTTTTCGTCTACGATAGCCGTTCTTAAGTCGGATCGTAGCCATG
>JAZRRB010000069.1:0-2222 GCA_045650385.1 Candidatus Scatosoma sp.
TATCGTATGATGATTGAGGATACGATGAAAGCTTTGCCGAACGTAAAAATCATTTTGTGTGAACCGTTTGTATTAAAGGGGAAAGCAACGGAAGATACGTTGGAACAACCTGATAGATATCAGCGTTTCTGTGCGATATACGACTATGCGAAAGTTGTAAAAAGATTAGCGGAAGAATATTCTTTGCCGTTTGTGCCTTTGCAGGAAGTCTTGTCAAAGGCGGCGGAAACATCCAAAGTGGAATATTATTTGCACGACGGCGTACATCCGCAGGTCACGGGGGCAAGATTGATTGCGGATGAGTGGTTGAAGACGTTTGCTGACATTTCTCAAGTATAATAGCGGTTGGAATTTTAATATGCGTTTTAGATGAAAATTTTTTATAAGGGGGGAGAAATTATTATGAAGAAAGTAACCTTATTGGGAGATTCTATTAGACAAATCGGTTATGGCACGAAAGTTCCTGAAATGCTCGGTGAGGGATACAAGGTGTTTCAGCCGGAAGATAATTGCCGTTTTGTCAAATATACGTTGCGGATGATATTTGATTTGAAAACGGGAATTGAGGGGAGCGATGTAATTCATTGGAATAACGGACTGTGGGATATTCCTACGGGATTATTTGATGACGGGAATCCGTTTACAAGCGAGGAGGAATATATTGCCAATATGGTTCGTGTGGCCAAGGAATTGAAAAAGTTAGGTAAACGCGTTATCTTTGCAACGACGACGCCTGTTTATCACGAGCATCCTTACAACGATAATAACGTTATTAAACGCTATAATGATTTGATTGTACCGATATTGCAAGAATTAGGCGTGGAAATTAATGACTTAAACGCGCTGGTTAGTCAAAATATTTATAAATATATCGGTGCCGATCAAATTCATTTATCGGAAGAAGGGATTGAACTTTGCGCGAAACAAGTTGTAAAGGCAATCAAGGGCGAATAATAAAAGACAGGGATATAGAACGGGTGGACGGTTTACGCAAATAAGGAGCATTAAGAAATGAAATTATTGTTTTTCGGCGACAGTATTACGGATATGAACAGAGAACGGGAAACCAACGAGCGAGTGCATAGCTACGGCGATGGTTACGTTTTTCTTGTTGCGAGTAAATTACAATTTACCTGTCCAAAAGAGTATGAAATTGTCAATCGCGGTATCAGCGGTAACAGAATATTCCATTTATATTCAAGAATATACGGTGACGTTTGGTTGGAAAAGCCTGACGTTTTGACGATCCTAATTGGAGTGAACGATATTATAGGCGGATTAGGAGACGGCGTGGATGTATGTCGTTGGGGGGAAATTTACCGTATGCTTATCAATGATACACAAAAACGGTTGCCAAACACGAAAATTGTGCTTTGCGAACCGTTTGCATTGAAGGGGACGGCAACGAATATAATTGCGGATAAGGGCTTTTTTGAAACATTGAAAAAATATAGGGAAGAGGTAAGAAATATTTCGACAGAATACGGTTTACCACTCGTTCTATTGCAGGAAAAGTTTGAGGAAGCTACGGAAAAATACGGGGCGGAGGAGTTGTTGTTTGATGGAATACATCCTGATATGGCGGGTGCGACATTGATAGCGAACGAATGGTTGAAGTTGTTTGATGAATTAAAGAATTGTTAAGAAGCATATGTGGAATGGAAAAAGGAAGGCGATAACATTATTTGCAGCGCGTTTGCAAAAGCTCTTGCAGAAGAAGGCGCAAAGGTCGCTCTTTTGGATATCAACTACGACGCGGCGAAACAATACGCGGACGAAATCGGCGAAAATGCCATTGCAATTCGCTGCAACTGCTTGGACAAAGAAAGTATTATTGAAGCGAAAAATATCATCAACGAGAACTTTGGCTCGGTCAATTTCCTTATCAACGGTGCGGGCGGTAACAATCCAAGAGCAAGCACGGATAACGAAACAATGACGCCTGATTTAGATGGCGTAAAAGACTTCTTTGCTTTGGAAGAAAGCGGTTTGAAATTCGTATTTGATTTGAATATCACGAGTGCGTTTTTGGTAACGCAGGTGTTTGCGCAGGATATGGTGAAAACGGGCGGGAATATCATCAATATTTCGTCGATGAACGCGTATAGACCTTTGACAAAAATTCCTGCATACAGCGCGGCAAAAGCAGGCATTTCCAATTTTACGCAATGGCTTGCGGTGCATTTTGCGCCCTGCAATATCCGTTGTAACGCGATTGCCCC
>JAZRRB010000070.1:0-1512 GCA_045650385.1 Candidatus Scatosoma sp.
TGGCGCGTTCCTCGTTATGTGGATCGGTGAAAGAATTACCGATTACGGCGTAGGTAACGGTCAATCGATGATTATCTTCGTCGGTATTATTGCAACGGCAGGCGATTCGATTCTCGGTCAAATCACGAACGTGTTTAACGGTGATATGAAATCGCTTTGGGGCTTGCTTGCGTTTATGTTGGTGACGGCAGTAATCTTCTTCGCCATCGTGTACGTAGACCTTTCGGAAAGAAAAGTTCCCGTACAATACGCTAAGCAAATCAAAGGTAGAAAAATGTACGGCGGTCAATCCTCGTCCATTCCCATCCGCATCAGCGGTGGCGGCGTAATGCCTCTTATCTTCTCGTTCTCGATTTTGAGCTTCCCTCAAATGATTGCGAGCATGATTCGTGGCGGCGACAACGGGTTCAACCGTTTCTGGACGAACTGGATGTCGGCAAGTGCAGAAGGCTGGGGCGCAGTCGTATACGCATTAGTACTTTGCTTGCTTATCTTTGCGTTCTCGTTCTTCTATGCGCAAATGCAATTCAATCCCGAAGACGTATCCAAGAGTATTCAACAAAACGGCGGTTTCATCCAAGGTATCCGTCCTGGTAAAGCAACGGAAGCATATCTCAAAAAGATATCCAACCGTATCACGCTTTTCGGTGCGATTTACCTCTCGCTCGTTGCATTTATTCCTTCGGTTGCGTTCGCTTGGGCGAATATCGCGCTTGTAAACGTATTCTCGACGACAGGTATTCTAATCGTCGTATCGGTTGCGATGGAATTCGAAAAGCAAATGCAAGCGCAATTGATGATGAAAAATTACAAAGGATTCTTGAAATAATTATTTCGTTTCCGCGCGTCGCTTATCGCGGCGCGTGGGGGCGAGAACCGATTTGTACGTAATTTTCAATGAAGGAGAATCGCAATGAACATCATTTTACTTGGCGCTCCCGGCGCAGGCAAAGGTACTCTTGCATCGCAAATCGTAGAGGAATACGCATTGCCGCATATTTCTACGGGCGATATTTTCAGAGAGAACATTAAAAACGAAACACCCATCGGGTTACTTGCAAAATCGTATATCGATAAAGGTCAACTCGTTCCTGACGAGGTTACTTGTAAAATCGTAGAGGAAAGAATTGCAAGGGAAGATTGCAAGAAAGGCTTTATGCTCGACGGCTTCCCCCGTAATACGGCGCAAGCAGATGCTTTGGCTAAAATCACGACGATTGATATGGTTATCAACATCGACGTAGATTTTTCGCTCCTTATGGACCGCATTTGCGGTAGACGCATTTGTAAAGCTTGCGGCGAAGGTACGCACCTGAAATGGTTGAACGGCAGTAACGTTTGTCCTAAGTGCGGTGGCGAACTTACACAAAGAAAAGACGATAACCCCGAAACGGTAGGTAGTCGTTTAAGTGTGTATAAGGAACAAACGGAACCGCTTATCGAATATTATACGAAAAAAGGCGTTATCTTCAACGTAGAAGGTAGCGGTACTCCCGACGAAACGTTTAAGAC
>JAZRRB010000071.1:0-6057 GCA_045650385.1 Candidatus Scatosoma sp.
TTATTCATAAGAAAATCGTAGGTTACCGCTTTTTCCGTGTAGTCACATACCTGCCTAGTGTTGTTACCGGTTCAGCGCTGGTTATGATGTATAGGTATCTCATAGACCACGGCGGCTTGATACATAAGATTTTTCAATTAACAAATACCGCGGATGCTGTATATCAAGCTCCGCTTACTGATCCGAGCACTGCGATTTGGACGATACTTATCTATAATGTTTTATGCGGTTTGGGTAGTACTATCGTTGTGGTGAGCGGGGCAATGAACTCACTGAGCCCCGAAATGTTAGAAGCAGGGGAAATCGACGGCTGTAACTGGTTTCAAGAGCTCATTTATCTAATTATTCCTGGGGTATGGCCTACGCTTTCTACCATCATCATTTTAACCACGGCGGGGTGTCTTGGCTCATCGGGGCCTATCCTTGCCTTTACAAAAGGCGCTCAAGAAACGGAAACCCTTTCTTACTTAATGTATCATTTGACGTTAAAGGGGCGTACTTCCCTTTATCTGCCTTCTGCAATCGGTCTTATAATGACGGTGATTACCGTTCCTATCGTGTTCACAGTACGAAAGCTTGTGACACCGAATGATGAGTAAGGAGGGGTGAAAAGATGAGTACAGAAAGAAAAAATCAAAAAAGTCTCTCTAAAAAAATCGTCTTTACAGTTGCGCTTGTGGTGTTTGTGCTGTATTCGGTGGTGATTTTCGTTATTTTCCTGCAAGGCTTCTTTATTTCGGTGAAAAAATCGGGGGTAGGCTTGGGGAATTACGGCTTTAATTACGACAAACGAAACGCAAATCTGTTTTCCTTCTATCCACCGTTTGCGTTTGATAATTATATCAAAGCGTTTAGCGAATTTTCCATTAAAAATGGTGTGAAGGAATATTCCTATCTTGAAATGACGTGGCATTCTATTTGGAGAGCGACGGCTGGGAGCGGGATTAGTTGGATGTCAACGATTATGGTATGCTACGTTTTGGTGCATTACAAATCGAAATTTGTTAATTTTTTGTATTCGCTCGGCTTGGTGATTTCCATCATTCCTTTGTATGGTGCAGGAGCTGCAGAGTATAAGCTGTTTAGCGATTTAAACCTGATAGATAATCCTTTGCGATACCTTACGAATATCTCCTTATTCGGCGGACATTTCTTTTATATGTATGCTTTCTGGAAAGGGATATCTTGGAGCTATGCCGAGGCGGCGGAAATCGACGGCGCGAACGATTATCAAATCTTTTTCAAGGTTATGTTACCGATGCTTGTGCCTAGTGCGATTGCGCTGTTCGTAATGTCCTTTATCTCGGGTTGGAACAATTACTCGGCGACGTTGCTTTATATGAAAGCGTATCCCAACCTTGCGTACGGTGTGTATGTCTTTGAAGAAATCGGTATCCGCAGCACGGGGAAACCCGTATATTTCGCAGGGGTATTGATATCCCTCATTCCCATTTTGGCGCTGTTTTTGACATTCCAAAACACGATTATGGAAAAAGTATATTTAGGCGGCTTAAAAGGCTGAGAATAAATAAAAAAATTCATTTAAGGAGAAAAAATATGAGAAATTTCAAAAAGGTTGCAATGCTTGGTATGGCGCTTATGATGTCGGCTACGGCATTTGTCGGTTGCGGCGGTGATAAGACCAACACGGGCGGCACAACGGGTAGCAAGGGACAAATCACCGTACAAGTGGCAAATCTTGGCTACGGAATTGAATGGCTGAAAGATTTGGCGACGGCGTTCACCGCAGAAACGGACATCGGTGTTACCATCGTACCTGAACTGGGTATGGGCGGTGTGAGTGCCATCGATACGCAGTTGATGTCAGGGGAATCCGAGGCGGATATTATCTTTACAAAGAAAGAGGATTTCGACCGTTACGTATATATGGCGCAAGGCCACGATTTCGGCGGTACGCATTACGATAAGCTGTACGTAAGCCTCAACGACATTTGGACGGAAATTGGCTCGAAGGTCAACCCTCAATATCAGGAACATTTCAATTACAATGATAATTATTACGCGGTACCTTGGGCAGGTGGTGCGTTTGGTCTTGTTAGAAACAGAGACGCTTGGGAAGCTTTGGGTTATACCGTCGACTATATGCCCGTAACGACGGACGAATTGTTTGAGGTTTGTGACAATATCGCGGCGCAATACGCAAGCAAGAAAGTATATCCCTTCACATTCAGCGCCAAGAACGAATATTATTCCGACTTTATCAACATTTATTTCGCACAGTACGAAGGCATTGAAACCTTCAACCGTTTCAGGGAAGGCAAAGCGCCCGTGGATATGGATGCGGAACAAATCTACAACTACCAAGGTCAGTACGAAGTTGTTGAATTTATCACCAAGCTGTTGGCGATGGAAGAGACCTCTGGTGGTGCTTATAAATACAAATATCAGGATGAATATTCGACCTCGCAGGACTTCACGGATATGCAAGGCGCATTCCTTGACGGCGTAGCGGCGTTCTGTATCAACGGTTCTTGGCTGGGCGTGGAAATGGGCAGCGATACGGCAAATATCGACTTTGTAAAAGCGCCCGTACTTAGTTCTATTACCGATAAATTTGCAGACGGTTCGGATAAATCGGATGCAAAGCTTCGTGAAATTGTAAAATACGTGGACGGCACGTCTTCGACGAAACCTACGGGTGTAACGGACGGGGATATTGAGTTGGTAAAGGCGGCGAGAAAGAATTCGTATGCGACGGGCGGCGTTGACCATCAGGGCTTCATTCCTTGTTATAGCGACGATATCGACAATGCAAAACAGTTCTTGAAATTCATGTATTCGGATAAGGGGTTGAACACCTATTACGATACCATGGGCGGTTTGAAGTTGCCTGCAACGCCCTCTGGCGGTTATGCGGCAAAATCCAACCTCACCGTGTTTACGCAAAGCGTAACCGATTTGCTCAGCGAAAATTATCTTTGCACGACACAAGCAAACTCCAAGATGTTTACGCTTGCAAACGTCAGCTCGATTTACCGTAACGGTCTCGTCAGTTTGGTAACTTCCATTATGGATCAATATAAGAAAGGAAAAACGGTGGATGAAATCGTTAGCTACGTTATGACGACGAACCAAAACGATATCGCAGCAAAATGGTCGACGATTAAAAACAATATCTAATAGCCCTGAAAGGAGAAAACAATGAAGGGAAACTTGAAAAAAATGACAGCTGCATTGCTTGCCCTGCTGACAACAGTAGGGCTTGCGGGCTGTGGTGATAACAATACTTCGCAAAGCGGCAACAGCACAGGTGAATCGTCCGAAAAGGGTGATAAGATTACTGCAACGGAAGTATGGAGCACCTATTCCACGGTAAAAGTGCCGCAAAATAGAAATTTAGGCGTGTATGAAAAGCAGGATGCGGAAATTTATCTTTCTATGATGAAAGACGAAACGGAGGGGACGCAGCTTGTGATTACGGCTGGGCAGGATATTTCCTCTTACGAGCTGGTAGAAGCGGAACTTTCGGACGGAAAGGGAAATACGATTTCCACCGACCAAATGGACGTGTATCATCAAAAATACGTTCAAATCAACGAGATGTTCAATATTAACAACATGATCTATCGAGCAGGTGATCGTTTGCCCGATATGCTTCTTCCTATGGAAACGGCGGTGGAATATCAAGAAAACACTGTAAAAAAGGGAGAAAACCAAGGCATCACTGTAGAAATTACGACGAATAGTGATACCGTTCCTGGTATTTACAGCGGTATGTTCACGTTGAAAATGGACGGTAAAACGAAAAAAATCCCCGCAACCGTAGAGGTTTGGGATATTGAATACGAAGGGAGAAGAACTTTCCAATCGTGTTTCCTTATCTACCGTAGTCGCCTCGCGCAAGGGGAATATGAGGCGACGGACGAAATGGTGGACGCTTACGTGCGGACGTTGCTCAAATATAAAATCAATCCCGATTACGTGCAAAGAAAAGACCTTGGTTATAACAATATAGAAAATTTTACCGATTATATTGAGGAATATTTCGAGGATGATAATTTCAACTCTATTGTTATTCCTGTACATATCAATTTCCCGTTTAATCATAACAATTCGGATGCAAACGCTTCGATACAATATATCAACGAGCTAGTGAAGATTTGTACGCCAGAAACGAATTATATGGATTATGCGTACATTTATCCAAGCGGTTATGACGAAGCGGATATAAATACAAGAAAAAGGGACGATGCAATCCGTGTTTTTAGGGATGGTGGCGATTATCAGCTGATGTTAGAGCGTGCGGTTGAAGAATGCGGCGAAGCGTTGGACGCTTTGCAAGCGGAATACGGAAAGGCGTTTAGACGGCAGGTAGAACAATCGATTTTGAATATCCCTGCCATTTTCACAAACGTGAACTTCGTAGAGGAATACGTAGGGGAATTAAACTCGGTATTCTGTCCCTATCTCAACTTGTTCGGTGACGATATTTTGGCACAGAAATACCAAGCATCCGCAGAGGAAAAGACGAACGGGGATTTATGGGCATACACTTGCGTTGGCCCTACTAACACGTATCCCACCTTCCATTTGGACGATTTCAACCTCGGTACGCGCGTGTCGGGTTGGATGGAAAAGAAATATAAAATAAACGGATATTTGTACTGGGCGGTCAACCTTTACGAACCGTCGGGCAATCACGACATGGAAGATTTTATCTATCCTTATGATACTCCCGAGAGAGCTTCCAATTGTCCCGGCGACGGATTCTTGCTCTACCCTGGGAAATATTACGGCAGTGACAGCCCGTTTGCAAGCTTGCGCCTTGTGAACTATCGCGATTCGATGGACGATTACGATATGCTTTGCGTATATGAAAAGCTGTTGAACGAACGGGCGGCGACTTATGGAACGAGTGTGAACTTCGACGATTACGTCAACGATTTGTATGAGTCGATTTTCAATGAGGCGATTTATTATCAAGATGATGCGTTGGTGTACGAAGCAAGAGCGGAGCTGGCAAAACGCATTTTGGAATTGCAAAACAGCGATGGATTGCTTATTAAATCGGAAATATCCGCAGACGGTCAAACGACGGAAAGTAAGCTGTATGCGACGGCAAAAACCTTGAAAATCAACGGCGAAACCGCGCAGGGCGTACAAAGCGGAAAGGGGTATCAATATACCGTTTCCTTGGCGACGGGCACTGGCGAAAAGACGTTGACGGTGGAAAGCGCAAGCAAGACGTACACCTATACGCTTGGGCAAAGCGGCGCGGCGAATATGCAATCGTACAAGAAGAATGCGGCAAGCGTTGTCACGGCAACGGCAAACGGCGCGGACGTTATCATTAAGGCAGAGGATAAGGGCAGCGCGGCGCAGACCACGGCATTCCGTCCTTACGCGGAATTTGCCTTATCTAATTTGGCGAACGCAAAAGAAATTATTTTTGTTATTAAAAATACAACGGATAAAGAAATGGAAGCCAACGTACAACTTGCAGGTGACGTTCGTGAAACGGTGGGCGGCATTTACTTGCGTGCAGGGGAAGAAAAGGAATACCGCATTTCGCTTGCCGACCTTTCCGAGGACGTTTTAAAAGGCGCAACCCATTTGCGTATTGCATTTACGAATACGTTAAACGGCGAATTGCAGCAGGATAGAACGTTTACCCTTGGCAGTATCCGTTTTGTAAAGTGAGGTGAATGAAATGAAGAAGAAATTTTTAATAAAAAGCATACTTCTTTCCTTGCTTTGCGTGATGGAGGTTGGGTTTGCCGCTTGTGATAAGGGCGAGCAGTCGGGAACGGATAATTCCGTAAGCGACAGCGCCTCTGAAATCATTGAACCCGTAAAGGATTATTCAGGCGTACAGACCTTGAACGGTTTTGAAAACAACGACGATTTGTATGCAATCAAGCAGTTGCAAACGGAGTTTGACTTGACTTTTACAATGGATATCACTTCCGAGCAAAAAAAGGAAGGGGAAGGTAGCCTGAAAATTTATTATAAAGACGGTACGTTTGGCAATGTGATTCAGCCTTTGGAAACGACGGATTTTGCCGATTGTAACGTAGGGGATATTAAGAGTCTTTC
>JAZRRB010000072.1:0-8719 GCA_045650385.1 Candidatus Scatosoma sp.
TTGCGGAAGGCTTGATTAAGATTGTGGGCGATCCTGCAACGGTAGCGCTTTCCGAAGTGGTTCGTGAAGTTGTTGAAAAACCTGTTGTAGAAGAAGCGGCTGTTGAAGAAGTAGCTGTGGAAGAAGCAGAAGAAGAGGACGACGACGAGGACGACGACGAAACGGACGAACAAGTAATTCAAACCAGACAGCGTTTCCTTGAAAAACTTACCAAAGTAAAGAAGAAACGTAAGGCGTATTACGACGAACTTCGTGCATATATTCTTGAACACAAGAGAGTGCATTCCCGTATGGGTTCGGGTTACGAATCGTTCACAATGCATCGTTTTGCGAAAGCGCGTTTGCTTGTTAGAGGTAAAAATATTGCGCTTTGCTTGGCGTTGGATGTGGAAGACTTAAATGCCTATAAGTTTAAGGACCTTAGATTGAACGAGTCGTTTAGCGATACTCCGGCGATGGTAACGTTAAAATCGGAACGCGACGTAAGACTTGTAAAAGAAATTTTGGACACGTTGCTCAAAGACTAAAAACAAATAACAAACACCCTGAAACGAATTCGTTTCAGGGTGTTTTTCTATATAATATTTATCAACGGATAGCAATTAAATCAGGGTTTCGTATTCGTTATACAGTTCTTCTAAGCGGTTTTTAATTTCTTCCAAACGGTTGCATTTTTCGCTTAAAAGAGGGAAGCTGGCGGCAACTTCGGGGGAGGATATCTCCTCGTTGATTTGCGCCTCTTCCGTTTCCAAAGCGGTTATTTCCTTTTCAATATTTTTTATCCGCGTTTGCTTGCGCGCATCCGCGGCACGTTCTTCTTTGCTACGGTAATAGGTTTCTTTGTGTGCGGATTTTGTCGAAACGTTGGGGGTAGGTACGGGTTGAACGTCGATTTTAGCGGTTTTCTTTGCCTCGGTAAACGTATCGTAATCCCCGATAAAACAAGTGGCTTTGCCGTTTTCAAGTTCCAAAATTTTTCCTGCAAGCGCTTTGATAAAATATCTATTGTGAGAAACGAAAAGAATGGTGCCGTCAAATTCTTTTAACGCGCTTTCAAGGCTTTCTCTTGCGGATAAATCGAGATGGTTGGTAGGTTCGTCTAAAAATAAGACGTTGCCGTTTTCGCTTTCAAACACGGCAAGGGCGAGCTTCGCTCTTTCGCCACCTGATAACATACGTACCTTTTTATCCATATCTTCGGCGGGCAATCCCACTCTTGCAAGCGTGGCGCGCACGCGCGTTTGGTCCCATAATACGTGCCGTTCCCAAAGCTCGGCAAGGACGGTGTTTTCCCCGTGTAAGTTTGCGTTTTCTTGGTCATAACAAGCCACTTTAACAAATCGCCCAAACTTTATTTTTTCGCTTTTGGCGGTAAGCAGCGTTTTCAGTAAAGTGGATTTTCCCGTGCCGTTATCCCCGACCACGGCGCATTTTTCCCCACGCATAAGGGTAAACGAGCAGTCTTGCAATAACACTTTTTCGCCAGCTGTCAGCTGTAAATTTTGTACCTCTAATACCTTTTCATACGGCTTTTCAGGATAGGTAAAATGGAAGCGAGGGGGCGTAGGGGGTAAAACGGGCTTTTCAATAAGTTCCATTTTTTCCAGCGCTTTTCTACGCGATTGCGCCATTTTCGTGGTGGAAGCACGGACAAGGTTTCTGTCCACGTATTCCTGCATGTGTGCGCGCTCTTCTTGTTGTTTTTCGTATTCTTTGAGTAGATGCGCCACTTTTTCCGCTTTCAAAATTTTGTATTTGGAATAATTTCCTTTGAATACGGAAAGCTTTTTGTTTTCCAACTCGTATATTTGTGTCACCAATTTATCGAGGAAATACCGATCGTGCGATACAACGAGGATAGCGCCTTTGAAGGATACGAGATATTCTTCCAGCCAAAACAACGTTTTCATATCGAGGTGGTTTGTCGGCTCGTCCAAAATCAAAAGTTCGGGTTCTTCCAAGAGCAATCTACACAGTTTCAAACGCGTTTTTTCGCCGCCCGACATTGTGCAAATAGGCTGCTTATAGGCGTTTTCAAAGCCCATACCCCCCAAGACGGTGCGGATTTTCACTTCGAAATTCCAGCTGTCGCGCGCGGCTATTTTCTTGTTTAACGCTTCGTACTTAGCGGATAAAACGCGGTAATTACCGCTGTGTTCTTCCGTTTGCGAAATGGCAGTTTCCAACTCGCCAAGCTGTTGCAAGGCGCGGATATCTTCGGCAAACACTTCGCGCATTTCCTCGAATACGGTATTTGCGGAATCATATCCGCCGTTTTGCGCCAAATATCCAATGCGGATTCCGTTTTTCACGAAAAGATCGCCGCTTTCTATTTCCAATTCTCCAAGCAATAGACGGATTAAGGTGGTTTTTCCCTCGCCGTTGCCGCCAATCAGCCCGATTCTATCCCCCTCGTTTAAGGCAAAACAAATCCCGTCCAACAGCGTTTCGCCGTTGAACCCGAATTGAAGATTGTTGGAACTTATGAGCATATTACCACCTGTACGGCGCACGTATGGGGGGATAAAGCATAAATACGTGCGAAAATAAGCATAATAAAAGAGTATGAATAATGAAAAAGTGCAAAAAACGTTACAAAAAATCCGTCGTTTGGAAAGAGAAATATCATTTGCCTCGCCTGCACGCGCCGCTAAATTGACGGCGGAAATCGTACGATTAAAAGCAATTGTGTTCGATTAAAAGTCCCAAGAGGGTATATACGTTTTTCCGCTGGAATCGCGCTCTTGTAAAAATACGTTTTCAATTCCAAGCGAAAACGCTTCGTCTACCACGGCGTTGTATTCTCTCGCTGTTATCGGGCGATTGAGTTCGGGAAAGTTTTCCACTTTTCCAAAGGGCGTGTATTGACTCATCAAACTTAAATAAGTTGTTTGCGGTAAATTTTTTTTGAACCAGCGGATTAGCGTTTTGGAATCACTTGTACAAAGGGGCATGACGAGATGCCGAACGATACAGCCTGAAAGCATTTTGCCATTTTCCGTCATACGCAAAGGCTTTTGCGCCATAAACGAAATGGCTTCGCTTGCCACGTCGAAATAATTCTCCTTGCCCAAATACCGTTTGGAAAGGGCGGAAGAATAAAATTTCATGTCGGGCAAATAGATATCCACATAATTGTCGATGCGTTTTAGCGTATCGATTTTTTCATAACCGCCGCTGTTGTACACGACGGGGATTTTTGGACGGTAAAGCGTAAAAGCTTCTTCCAAATACGCGATAACGTGCGAGGGAGTGACGAGGGAAATATTTTCCGCGCCCATATCCTCCAATTCCTTGAAGATATCCGCAAGCTGTAAAGGGGTAATTTCCTTACCACGTTGCGCTCTCGATACCTCATAGTTTTGGCAAAACGCACAACGCAAATTACAGCCGCAAAAGAAGATGGTGCCGCTCCCTTTTTCAAAGGAAATGCACGGTTCTTCAAACGGGTGTAAATAATATTTGGCAACGCGCAACCCCTGCACGCCGCACGCGCCCACGCCAAGCAAACGGTTCGCACCGCACTCGATAGGACAAAGTTTGCAATTTTCAAGCGTCTTGGATAACCTTTCCATCATGGGGATATTATAACACACGCAAAATTTTTTTGCAAGCGCTTGCAAGGCATAGTGTAATAAGTTGACAAGCAGAGGAAAATAGAGTATAATAAATATCCCGAGTGAAAAGCAAAGCTTTTCGATAGTGGGAACTTCGTTGCAAATCCCAAGCGCGACGATGAACTATGTTAAAAAGAGGATTTTTTACATGAAAAAGTTTTTTACCAGCGAAAGCGTTACGGAAGGGCATCCCGATAAGGTTTGCGACAACATTTCCGACGGCATTTTGGATGCCGTTTTAACGCTGGATTCCAATGCACGCGCGGCAATCGAGTGTTCGGCGGCGTTTGATACTTTGCTTATCATGGGCGAAGTAACGACGACGGCGGAAGTGGACTACGAAGCGAAAGCGCGCGAAGTTATCAAGAAAATCGGTTACGATTTCGGCACGTTTTCTTACGATAAATGTAAGATTTTGGTGGCGATACATAGTCAATCCCCCGATATTGCCATGGGCGTAAACGCGTCTATGGAGAAAAAGGCGGGTGGCGACGAAGCAGACCAAATCGGCGCAGGCGACCAAGGTATGATGTTCGGTTATGCTTGCCGTGAAACGGAGGAGCTTATGCCCCTCACCATTTCTTTATCGCATAAACTCGCAAAACGTTTGACGGACGTGAGAAAGAGCGGACTTTTGCCCTATTTGCGCCCGGACGGAAAAACGCAAGTCACCGTCGAATACGACGGACATGTGGCAAAACGCGTGGATACGGTAGTCGTTTCTACCCAACACGACGCGGTGGTTAGCCAAGAACAAATCCGTGAGGATATGAAAAAATACGTCATTGACGAAATTATCCCTGCTAATCTTATGGACGAAAACACGAAAATTTTCGTCAACCCTACGGGTAGGTTTGAAATCGGCGGACCTGAGGGGGATAGTGGACTTACGGGCAGAAAAATTGTCGTAGATACGTACGGTGGTAGATGCGCACACGGCGGCGGCGCGTTCTCCGGAAAAGACTGTACAAAAGTGGATAGAAGCGCGGCGTATTATTGTAGATATATCGCGAAAAACCTCGTGGCGGCAGGACTTGCGGACGAATTGGAAATTCAAGTGGCCTATGCAATCGGCGTAGCAAACCCCGTTTCCGTATTTGTGGATAGTCACGGCACGGGCAAGCTTGCTGACGATAAGCTTGTGGAAATCGTGAAAAAGGAATTCGATTTACGTCCGTATTCGATTATTCAATCGTTAGGGCTTCGCAAACCCGTATACGCGCAAACGGCGGCATACGGACACTTTGGTCGTGACGGCTTTGCATGGGAAAAAACGGATAAAGTGGACGATTTGAAAAAATATTTATAATCAGTTTTACAAAAAAAGGAGAGCAGCTGCTCTCCTTTTTATTTTCTATTTGATTGTCTTTTGCCTTTAGGTAATTCTTTTTCTTTGGTGTCTACAAGATAGAAATCAATGAAGAAGGAAATAGCGGAAAGGACAGCCGTTGCGATATAGAAGGCTTTGGAAATCCAACCTGTCGGGTACAAGACAAGGTACGCGATAAACAGCGCAAGCAAACCGATTGCCGCAATCGCCTTGACGACAAGGGTAATAATGCGCGTCTTTTTCCCTGCCGTATCGCGAAGATATTTAATGCCTGCAATCAATAACAAGATGAAGCAAACAAAGGCGATGGGGGTAGAGAATATCATGTAAAGGGTAAGGATGAAAATGACGTATAACTCGTCTATCTTTGCTGCTTTTGCGTATGTACTGTACGCGACGTATTCATACGCGCAAGATAAATACGCAATGACAAGCAGTAAAAGGGAAAGGAATAAGGTGGAGATACCCACAAATTTTTTAACGTTCATTATAGCCTCTCCTTTGCGTTATAAGAGCACGATACCGTTTTCCTTGCATACCTTTCTTGTTTCTTCGTCCCAAAGCGACACCTGCACTTCGCCGATGTGCGCTTTGCCAAGAAGTAGCATGGAAAGACGCGATTGTCCGATGCCGCCGCCAATCGTCAAGGGGAGCTGTCCACTCAACAAAGCTTTGTGGAAAGGCAATTCTCTGCGTTCATTCGCGTTCGCTTTACTAAGCTGCGTATCAAGCGCTTTTTCGTCAACACGGATACCCATGGACGAGATTTCGAACGCACAGCCTAAAATATCGTTCCAAAAGAGGATGTCGCCGTTGAGTGCCCAATCGTCGTAGTCGGGCGCGCGAGAATCGTGCGGTTTGCCCGAAGCAAGTTTATCCCCAATTTGCATAATGAATACCGTTTTGTATTCCTTTGCAATGGCGTTTTCACGCTCTTTTCCGCTCATGTTAGGGTACTTATCTTCCAATTCCTGTGCGGTGATAAAATGCACGGTGCGGGTAAGGTTTACGTCGATTTGCGGATAACGGCATTTAAGGAAATCAAGCGTGTCGCAAATAGCGCCGACAATGCCTTGTACTACCTTTTTGAGGTATTCCTCGTTTCTTGTTTCGCGCGTGATGATTTTTTCCCAGTCCCACTGGTCGGTATAGACAGAGTGGAGATTATCCATATCTTCGTCGCGGCGGATTGCGTTCATGTCGGTGTACAAGCCCTCGCCTGCGGAAAAGCCGTATTGTTTGAGCGCCATGCGCTTCCATTTGGCAAGCGAATGCACGACAACGGCGTCTTTACCCGTTTCTTTGAGGTCGAATTTTACGGCTCTTTCCACGCCGCTTAAATCGTCGTTCAAACCCGTCGTGGGGTCGACGAAAAGGGGGGCGGAAACGCGTTTTAAGTTGAGAACCAAACAAAGGTGTTCTTCAAACGTACGTTTCAAAAGCCCGATAGCCGTTTGCGTGTCGTACATACCAAGTACCGAGCGGTAACCTTTGGGAACGATAACTTTACTCATAGTCAAAAATATCCTTGACAAATTAATTTTATGATAGTATAACACTTTTTACTATTCTTGTCAATGAGAAAAGGGGTGTTAAGCGATAGACATAAAAAAATAATCGCTATAACGGGCACGGAGAAAGAAGAACTGTTTGAAATCCTTCTAAAAAGGGTATAAATAAACGATATTTTGATAAAAAAGACAAAAGCGTAGCTTTTACGCACAATTTTTCTTGGAAAATGCACGCAAAACGCTTTTGTTTTTGGTAAAAATATTGTACAATAGAGGGGACGGCGTATAAACACGTAGTGTTTACACGGCGCAAAAGGAAAGAGAAAATAAAGAACGGAGATTTTTCATGGGACTTATTCGTTATATGAAGGGCGGCTATATGAGAAAAGCCCTCAAAAAGCTGAATAAAATGGCAGACGAGGTAGAAGCGTTAGAGCCGAAGTATCAAGTAATGGACGATAGCACGCTCCAAGCGCAAACGAACGTTTTGAAAGAACGTTTGAAAAACGGCGAAACGCTTGACGATATTTTGTACGATGCGTTCGCTGTACTTAGAGAGGCGGCAAAACGTGTACTTGGTATGCGTCATTTCCGCGTACAAATTATCGGTGGTATCTGTTTGCACCAAGGCCGTATCGCGGAGATGCGTACAGGTGAAGGTAAAACGCTCGTTTCCACGCTCCCTGCATACCTCAACGCGCTTTCGGGCAAGAGTGTACACGTCGTTACCGTAAACGACTACCTTGCAAAACGTGACGCAGAGTGGATGGGGAAAGTGCATAAGTTCATGGGCTTGAGTGTAGGCGTTGTTGTGCCCGGTATGGACGACAATCAAAAACGCGATGCGTATAAGTGCGATATTATTTACGGCACGAATAACGAATTCGGTTTCGATTATCTTCGTGATAACTTGAAAACGGACATGGCGAAAATGGTACAGCGCGATTTGACGTTTGCTATCGTCGACGAAGTGGACTCTATCCTTATCGACGAAGCGAGAACGCCGCTTATCATTTCGGGTAAGGGCGAGAAATCTTCCGATTTGTACGTGCAGGTAGACAAACTTGTGCGCACGTTTACGGGCGGTTTTGACGACGAGCTTAAAGAAGCGGAAACGGAAGCCGCAAACGCACGTAAAGCGAATAAGAAAAAGAAGAAAGTAGTTGTAGAAGAAGAGGAAGAAGAGGACTACGTCGATTATACGAAGATGACGTTGGAAGAACAGGCGAACTACGAGGCGGAAAGGGAAGAAAAACGCCTTGCCGCGCTTGCCAATGCGCCCGAGGGCAAAAAATCGCTTGCTATGGCAAGAGATTGGGATTACATCATCAACCGTAAGGATAAAACGGTGGAACTCACCGAAAGCGGTGCAAGAAAAGCGGAAAGATTCTTCCGTATCGATAACATTGCGGAGATCGAACACGCTGATTTGAACCACCACATCCAACAAGCGCTTAAAGCGCACAAACTCTTCCACCTCAATGAAGAATACATCGTCAATAACGGCGAAATTGTTATCGTAGACGAATTCACAGGTCGTTTGATGATCGGCCGTCGTTATTCGGACGGTTTGCACCAAGCCATTGAAGCGAAAGAAGGGGTGGAAGTACGTAGCGAAAACAAGACGTATGCAACGATTACCTTCCAAAACTATTTCCGTTTGTATAGCAAACTTTCGGGTATGACGGGTACGGCAAAGACGGAAGAAGCAGAATTTAGAACGATTTACTCGCTCGACGTTGTGGAGATTCCCACCAACCGTCCCATCAAGCGTGTGGATTTGCCCGATATGGTATATTCGACGGTGGACGGCAAAAAGCGTGCCATCGTCAACGAAATTATTCAACGTCACGAAAGTGGACAACCGATACTTGTCGGTACGTCGTCCGTTGATAAATCGGAAGAAATTTCCCGTTTGCTCAAACGCAACGGCGTAAAACATAATATTTTGAACGCAAAGAACCACGAACGCGAAGCGGAAATCGTTGCGCAGGCAGGTAGACTTGGCGCGGTTACCATTTCCACCAACATGGCTGGCCGTGGTACAGACATTTTGCTTGGCGGTAACCCCGAATACCTTGCGAAAAAGCGTTTGCGTGAAGAAGGCGCGGCACACGAAGATATCGAGCTTGCAATCAGTATGTATATCACCGACGTGCCTGAAAATATTATGGCGCTGAGAGAACGCTATAAGAAGGTTTACGAATATTACAAGAAAGAAACGGATGCGGAAAAGCAACAGGTTATCGACGCAGGCGGTC
>JAZRRB010000073.1:0-3745 GCA_045650385.1 Candidatus Scatosoma sp.
CGCTTGGCCTCCGACTTTCGCCGTCTTATTTCCTTTCGCTTTGCCGTCTTCAAGCCTTTGACGACTTCTATTCACAATAGAAGCAAGTTCCGCTTCCTTGCTCTTGTATTCTTCTTCAACAGCCGTCGTATCTTTGCCACGCTGATTAAGATTATAACCCTTTTCGCGCAATTCGTCCATTTCGGCTATCGTTTCACGGGTATTCAGCGTTGACGAACTCATACGTGCAACGCCGTGCGCACCTGTCATTAAACCGCCAGCCATTGCGCCTACAAGGAATTGTTCAAGCAATTCTTCCCTCGTTGCTGGCTCGGCGTTCGTAATATTACTGAAATATGCTTGTACGGACGAAGTATCGCTTTGATACGTCATTGCCTTTATATAGTTGTTCAACATACCCGAAACAACTTCTTCCGCACCTTCGCCTACCATATCAACTATGCCACCGATAAGCTTGGATACCGCAGGGCTTTTTACTGCCTTGGAAAGCGATTTTTTTAATGCGCCGTCACCCCCTGCAAATTTCATTGCACCGCCCATTGCTTGCTCGATTAGCGTTTCCAACCCTGCGCTTATTAAACCGTACGCCGACGAGCCAAGCACCGAGCCACCGTCTTGCGACGCACTTTCAAATCCACCACCATACGCACCTACAAAAAACGACGTAGCCGAAGCAGCCTTCAAAGACATTGAAGCAGCTGCCGTTGCGCCACCGCTTAACAAGCTCAAAGCAAACGGCACTGCTTGTTCGCCTATCGAGTAAATGCCTTCTTGTAAAATTTCGCCGAATTTCCCCCACTCGTTGGAATAGGAATTGTTATAAATATTTTGTATCGGTTCCCAATCGAACGCTTCGCCGACAATATCTTTTGCCGCAAAATCTTGAATATTTTTCGCCGTTTCGTCTGCGCCAAATAAATCCGCTACGCTTGCGACAAGACCGGCGCCTGCGTCGAGAATTGTATTTTCAACGAATTTTGCAACACCTTCGCTAAAACGAACAACGGGCGCGGTTATCGTAGAAAGCGCACGTCTAAACCAGCTTGGGTCCTCCTGTTCTTCATCCGTTGCCACGGCAACCGTTTCAGGTTGTTGCGTTTGTTTTTGAAGATTTTTGTTATCTAATGCACGTCTTGCGTTCAAAGTCCGCGCGTATGCCGAAACGGCAGAGTTTGTATTCTCTGCCGTGTTAGGATTATCAATACGGCGTTGCGCCGCGTCTTTATATTGTTCAGGTGTAAGTTTGTAGGACATACTTTATCTCCCATGTTTTATTTACTTAAATGCATTAAACAAATTTGAGAAACCTTTAGAAATTTTTGAAGATGCATAATTATAGAGGTCTATCGCTTGTTGTGAGGTTATCGAAGATGATTTACCCCCCCCCGTTTTCGTATTTCTTGAACGCTTTCAAAAGGTCTTGATAATTAGCGCCACTAGTTCGCCCATTACGTGCTACAATTGCATAGACTCCTTCACCGTGTTTATAATAGAGTCTATTTTCATACATAAACACACTCTCATCGGCAACGTCCGTCGCTGCAGCAATGATTGTCTTGTCGGTTACTTTGTTGCCCGTTTCCATACGATATTTATTGCCGTCGCTATCTTTTATTGAGAAGTTAGCATTACTGTCATCAGGGTCAAAGTCTCTACCTCCTGCATTACGAACAAACGTACCTCCAGCAGTGCTTATTTTGTTCTTCGCGGATATCACTGCATCCTCCTCTTTTTGCGTTTCTTCCGTCCACCCTGTCGTATTCTTCCAATCGTTCAAAAGTGCCTGTCCGCGAGCATTAAGCATTGTGCCATCGTCCGTGTAACCATTTTTAATAAGCTTCTCCGTTGCCTTGTTGATATCCGTTTCAATCGCTATCGTATTCGCAATAATACCGTCTTTATAAAGACTGCTCCAAATCCCTTTCATTTCCTCTTTCTTCGTCGTATCATCGCCAAAAGTAGCATCCAAATACGCATTAAGCGAAGCTTCGTTTGTAATATTTGCCATGTGATTAAGCGCATTATTATATTTCGCTTCCGCTTTTGCCTCTTCGCGCGAAGCCCACTCGCCACGAATTGTATTTGCATCTTCGGTCATTTTTTGATAATTTTCAAGCAACGACGCTTCTTTTGTCGCATACGCGTCCGTCAACGCCTTTTGATACTGCGACGATAAACGAAGGGCGGACGTATCAGCAATACCAAGTCCACCAAGTCCGTTTGCCTCATTTTGCGCCGCCAAATACTTCATTGATAAATCGTGTGCCTTATTCGCTTCCAACACAGCGTTTTGCGCACGTTTATCAATCGCTATCGCGTTGTTATATGCGCTTTGATAGACTTGCGCGATATCCTGCTCCTCACGCGAAGCCCCTTCGGGAAGAACAAACGATACGGCACCGCCCGTATTTTTTCCACCCGAAACAAAATCTTTCATGCCGGGGTTCGCGTTCATATACGCATCAAGATATGGTTGATTCATTTTTTTCGTCGTACTCATGTTTATCTCCACCGTCCGTTGTATTTTTTTTGTCTTTCACGTCTTTATATTTTTCGGGGTTTCTTTTTATATCGGCTGAAAATTCGTCAATCCAACTAATTTTCTTTACAATACCCGTACGCATTTCATTGATTACGTAGTTTTGCGCCGCAAACATTTGCGAAACCGCGGAAACAAACCCCATCAATGCCTGAAACGTTGTCCACACAAAAGTTGCCCAACTGAAATTCGCAATTTGACTTACTCCATAATACCCAAATAAAATCGCAGGAAAAATCTTTATAATCAAATCTTTCAACGTATTTCTTCCCATAAACTCTTTTTCATTCTCAGGAAGCGCGTATTTATCTTCTTTCGATTTATCAGAACTTGTCACCGACGTTTCATCCAAAATCGATAACTTCAAATTTACGGCATTATTATAGGCTTTAATCCGTTTTTTCTCTTTTCTACGGTTAAAACGGTTTTTTCTACCCCATTTCAAATTGGCTTTGTTTACCTCATAAAACTTGATAACCTCACCGTCTTTATCAAAATAATCGTCGTATTTTAAGGCGGCTTTACCTAAAATCTTTCTTCTTTGCCGTTGATAATTCAATTTATTTTTCTCTTCACACCAAGCAGGCAAACAATCCATATCATCGGTTATCCCTTCCACTTTTGTACCATGTAAGTTAATCGTGTTTGTATATGTTTCATGGTTTTTGCCATTGGTTATTCCTTGCGAACGAAATAGGCTTATTAAGACGATTTGAAAAACGTAAAAGATAAAGCTTCCGCCGATAATCTCCAATACGCTTTTTCCCGTTTCGTTTATCTCTAAAATAGAAAACGCAATATACGCTATGGTAAAGAACGTTGCTAAAATATAGCCTATACTGTTCTTCAAAAACGCCTTGATTTTTTCCCTCATAGATTACACTCTCCCACCGCTGTGATATTTCTCCACAACTTTTTCTATTTGCTTTGCCGTAGTTTCCGCCGATTTATTGATTACAAATTTTTGCTTTTCTTCCGTAGCAAATAGCCCAAATATTTTAGACATGAACAACCCCAGCGCAAGACACAAAAAAATCCATTGAATATCCGCAACCAAGCCTTTCAAAAACCAACTTAATGCAAGCCCAATTATTGCCCAGCCAAGACCTTTCAAATGCAATACTCCAAGCAATGTAAATACAATCGTAACCAAAGCAAGTATACCGCCAAAAGAAAATTTTATCGCCGATACCTTTGAATAGATAT
>JAZRRB010000074.1:0-8952 GCA_045650385.1 Candidatus Scatosoma sp.
CAAGCGGTTGTTTATACACCTCTTCGTATTTCGCCTTATACAAAGCGAACGTTTCTTTCATCATTTTTTCCGCGCCCGCCTTTTCTCCAAGCGCCGTATCGGGATACACGGGCGGTAAAATATGAAAGGTATGCCGTTGCAACGGATATCCGTCCTTATCCAAACGTTTTTCATCGTCCGTCATGGAAATAAACGTCGGTAAAACGGGTACGTTTGCGCGGTAAGCGAGTTTGAACGCGCCCACCTTAAAGGGGCGCGGCTTTTTGTAATTCCACCACATTTCCTGTTCGGGATAAACCAAAATACTCTCCCCCCGTTCCAGCAGTTTTTGTACCGCTTTCATAAAATCGAGCATCGTTCTTCGATTACGGGAAAGGGGTAACGTGTTACAATGGCGAAAAAAGAAACCGTATAAGCCCTTGAAATTCGTGTAATTCCCTTCACGGATTACCTTATACAAATATTTCCTTGGCAAAGCCTTTCGGATACAATGGAAAACAATATAATTGTCCATCGGGGAACAATGATTGCAAGTGACAATCGCGCCCTTTTCAAGCGTAGGCAAATATTCCGCCCCAGTAACACCGTCGATAATCAGCACGTCTTTTTTTATCAAATTTAAGAAATATTTATCCGCGATACGGTTTGCCACACGGCGTTTTATCCTGCTGGAAAGTTTTTCGCAAAGATAATCTACGTCTTTGGGCAAAAGCTCTTTCGCCGGCAAATCCTCTTCTATGCTCTCGTCAAATCTTCCTTCTTTTTCCGCGTTTTCAATCCGCTTTAACAACGCTCTTTTTTCCGCTGAAATATTCGATAAATCCATACATACCCCCTTCGTTTTGCGTTTTTTGGTACTGACGTAACTGCTCGCCCACCGTCCTATCGTAATTGAACGGATTTTCCGCCTCGGCAAGCGCAAGCTTTAATAGGTTTTCCCCGCTCTTCTCATCGCGTTTTCTATCCGTATCCGTGAACCCTTCTTTCTTTGCCAAAACTGCTTGATAAAAGGGTGTTTTCTTTGCCGTTTCCCAAAAATAAGATTCGTATAAAACGTTATCGTAATGCCACGGTTTCATGGATAAATTATAATGAATCAGTTTGGGGCTACGCACCTTTTTACCTGCAAGCGGCATCGTATTCCACTCCGCACCAAAGTAATGCACTTTATCCTTACAAATCAAGTTTAAGCAGTCCTGATCGGGGGCAACCACAAAATCGTAACTACGCAAAACGCGCGTAAACAAATAGCAAAAATCAATAGCGCGAAGTTTATTTAGTTGCATCACAATCACGCCAGAATTGAAATATTTCTTCGCTTCGATATTCAATGCCTTCTTGGTATACGCGACAAACGCTGGCGTGGCGGATACTACGGGATCGGCAACCGCGCCTATATAATTTTCACCCAAGGAAATATCGTACAACTTGGCAATATCCGTCAAAAGCACGGTATCGCAATCAAGATATACCGCCTTTTCATACTGCGGAAACAGTTGCGGAATAAACAGGCGAAAGTAAATCGCACTCGTGTAATAATCCCGACAATGGATAGACGCTTGTATTTGTTTGATTTGTTTCGTTACGTCGAAAAATTCCACGCGAACGTTTTCCGTTTGCATAGCCGCTATCTTTTGCGCGTTGTCGCCAAGCACGCCCGTAGACAATACGTAGATATGATACTGCCTGTTTTTATCCGCATACTCGATAAGAGAAGTAAGCGTAATTGCTAAAAAAGGCATATAATTTTCATCCGCCGCAAAAAAGACGGGAACTGCTTGCGCATTGTTTTTTATCTTTTTCATATTTCTTTCTTTTCCTTTTTATTGCGTTTTTATTCCTTCGAGCGTGTTCTTTTCTCGCCGTTATTTTCAGTTTACCGCAATTTTCCAAAAAAGAAAACCTATTTCCCAATTTCCGTTTTCTACAATCAAGCCCACCAATTCTATTGCACAAAAAAGGACTCTACCGTGGGTAGAGTCCTTAAAAATAAAGGGTTTTATTACGTTTTTTTGTCAATTTTCAAGCAAAATCGTCACAGGCCCATCGTTGTGTTGCTCAATTTGCATATCCGCGCCAAACACGCCTTTTTTGACGGTTATCCCATAAGAAGAGAGTTCTTTTACCGCGTATTCGTACAACGGCTCCGCCTTTTCAGGGCGCTCGGCAAGCGTGAAACTCGGTCTATTCCCATGCGACGCGTCGCCGTAAAGCGTGAACTGAGAAACAAGCAATACTTCGCCGCCAACGTCTTTGACCGACAAATTCATTTTCCCGTTTTCATCCTCGAAGATGCGCAGCGCAGACACCTTTTTCATCAGTTGCGCCGCCTCTTTTTCGCTATCCCCCACCTTGACGCCCAAAAATACCGTCAAGCCGAAAGGAATTTCGGAAATCAGCTTTCCCTCAACCTTCAACGTAGTATTTTTCACTCTTTGTACGACTGCTCTCATATTATTTTCCTTAAAAAAGTACAACGAAATGCAGGATAAATCTATCCTGCATTTCCTTTGGTTTTGTATTAATGAAGATTAAACGCGGCTCATGTATTCGCCCGTTCTCGTATCGATACGAATCGTTTCGCCCTCTTCTACGAACATAGGCACTTGAATCGTTGCGCCCGTTTCTACCTTTGCGTTCTTCATAACGTTGGTAGCCGTGTTGCCCTTAACGCCCGGTTCAGCTTCGATAACTTTGAGTTCTACGAAGTTTTCAGGTTCTACGGAGAACGCTTTGCCGTAAAGGAATTTCACGGTAACCATATCGTTTTCCTTGATGTATTTAAGCGCTTCTTCTACTTGGTCGTAGGAAAGCATTTCTTGGTTGTATTCTTCGTCCATGAATACGTAGAATTCGCCGTCGAAATAGGAATACGTCATCTTCTTCGTTTCTACTTGTGCCGTTTCAAGCTTTGCCGTAGGATTGAACGTTTCGTTGGACAATACTTGTCCCGTAACTACGTTTTTCAACGTACATCTAACGAACGCCGCGCCTTTGCCGGGTTTTACGTGCTGGAAGTCAGTAACGGTGTAAACACCGCTCTTATATTCAAACGTAACGCCTTTACGAATATCGCCTGCTAAAATTTGTGCCATAACAAATCTCCTTCAATCTCATTATTTTCTATATTGTACCAAATCTGCGTGTTTTTGTCAATCTCTTGCGATAATTTTCCTTACAAAAAACACAATTTTTTTGCATTTTCTTCGTTTTTTTATAAAATAATTAAGTTCTTGTCTGTTTTAGACATAAAACTGTATACTTTTCCGCTTTTCAAAGCAACCGTATCTTCTATACGTATCCCATATTTACCTTCTACGTATACGCCTGGCTCATCGGAAAATACCATACCGTCCGTCAATACTTGCGCAGCGTTTTTGGTCACGTAAGGATGTTCGTGCACGTTCAAACCAATGCCGTGCCCTAACGAGTGCGTAAACTTATCACCAAGCCCTTGTGCCGTCAAATATTCTCTTGCGATAGCGTCTGCTTCGCCTCCCGTCATACCGCTTACAACTTTTTCTTTGACAAGCTCGTGCGCGGTTAATACCGCTTGATACGCCTTCTTGAATTCTTCGTGTTTTCCATCGTCACCAAACAAGAAAGTACGCGTAATATCCGAACAGTAGCCTTCAACTTTGCAACCAAAGTCAATCAAGATTTCATCGCCAAAGCAAAGCTTTGTCTCCCCTGTTTCGTGGTGTGGAACAGCCGCATGTGCGCCAAACGCCACTATCGTTTCAAAGGAAAGGCCTTGCGCACCTTCCATGCGCATATAATATTCCAACAAAGCCGCCACTTCTATTTCCGTTTGCCCTTCTTTGATATTGGGCAATAAACGTAAAAATGCGTTTTCCGCTATTTCGCTCGCCCTTGCAATTTGTTCCAATTCCCATACATTTTTCACAGACATAAGCTTGGTTAACGTTTCGTCAATATCAACAAGGCGTATTCCTGCTTGTTCCATCGTTACGTATTCAGCATGACTCGTTTGATTAAAGGAAATACCCACGGTCTTATATCCTTTCAAACGTTCGATTGCCTCACCCTTTTTATATAAAACAGGCGTAACTTCTGTGCCTTCACACAGTTTTTTCGCCGCTTCGATATATCGCATATCCGTAAACAACGTTGTACCGTCTTTATCTACGATAACAAAACCATTTTCCGCCACAAAACCGCTGATATAGCGCATCATATATTCGCAGGCAACGTATACGGCGTCCACGCCGCAAGCTTCCCATACTTTCTTTCCGTTTGTTACCATATCACACCCCCAAATACACTTTCTTCATTTCCGCCGCTTCTTCTACTTGTTTTCCGTCCGATTCGCTGACGATATACGGCTGTAATTTCAATTCTTTAAGCGCCACTGCAAGCGGTAAAAACTCCGGTCCGTAAATTTCGTCTTCAAACGTCAAATGCTTCACTTCGCCTTTTGCCGAATACATAATCTTTGAAAAATGCACGTGGAAATGTTTCATGCGCTCATAGCCAAGTTCGGAAATCATATACTCCAAACGCTGTTTATAATCTTCCACCGTTTTTAACGAACCTTGTTCTCTTGCATTGATATGCCCAAAGTCCACGCACGGGGTATAAAAAGGCGCGATTTTACAAAACTGCGTTACTTCTTCCACGGTACCAATTTGCGCCAATTTACCCATCGTCTCAGGGCAAAACATCATATCTTCCATGCCGTTGAGCGCAATATATTCCGCCAAAATCTTCAAGCGTTCTTCCGTTTTTCCCACCGCCTCAAACCGCGTAGCTTTGCCTTGCGCCGCCGGGTGAAACACGATACGTTTGCCGCCCATCAGTTTACAAGCGCGCGCGCTATCGAGTACGTAACCGTACGATTTTGCCGCCATTTCGTCGTCGGGGTTTGCAAAATTGATAAAGTACGGCGCGTGAACGGAAATTTCCACGTCCTCGCTTGCAAACGCCTCGCCAATGGAAATCGCTTTGCTTTCCGTCATGCGAACGCCTCTACCAAACGAGTACTCAAAGCAATCCAACCCACGCATCTTTACAAATTTTGCGGCTTGTTCGGTATGTGCATAACCTGCCGCGTAAAAACTTTCGCTGTTTCCGCTTGGCCCGAATTTAATCACCTTTTCGCACCTCCGTTATATCTTTTTGCAACTGTTTTTTTAACGTTTCAGCGTTTTCAAATTTCTCTATTTCCCGCAAAAAACGCACAAATTCCAGCTTGATTTTCTTGCCGTACAAATCGCCCGAAAAACCGTCGAAGTACGTTTCCGTCAACACGTTCGTATCGTCAAACGTCGGTCTTGCCCCGAAATTCGTAATCCCTTTATACGTGTTTCCTTCTATCGTTGCACGCGTTTCATACACGCCTTTTTTCAGGGGATATTTGCCGTTTGGATAAGCGATATTTGCTGTAGGGAAACCGAGCGTTTTTCCCACGCCCCTATCTTTCACTACTTCACCGATAAGAAAATAATTTTCTCCAAGAAGCTCATTTGCCGCAACCACGTCCCCCAAAGACAAGCGCTGTTTGATGGTAGTAGCGCTGATTTTTTCGCCGTTTCTTTTCAAAAGTTCCACAATTTCAACGGGTACATGGGTGGCTTGTTTCAAAGTTTGCGGCGTACCTGCCGCCATCTTACCAAAACGGAAATCGTCACCGCAAACAAACGCTTTGGGTGAAAACCTCTCTTCCAATAAGTTTGCGAACGTTTCAGGAGAATAATCCTTAATTTCTTCAAAAGGCAACTCGAAAAGAAAATCAACGCCTGACGCGGAAAATATCTCCACCCGTTCTTCCCTCGTAAACAAACTATCACCGCTTTTGCCGCCGACAATCGTCATCGCGCCAATGGGCAAGCCGTATTTTTTTGCGCGCTTAACCAGCGTTTTATGCCCTGCGTGTAATCCGTCAAATCCACCCAGCAACATCACGCAACCGTTTTTGATATTCGATTGTCCGCGTAGCCACAAGGTCTTTAACATAACTTCGTCTTTGCCCTCGCTTTACCCTCTTGCACGATAGCAAGTCCGTAAAACGTTTCCTCTTTATAAATTTTATATAGTCCGTCTTTCTCGTCCACGTCTACCGCCACGCCATTGAAAAAACGTTCCTCTTTCTTGCCCTGCAATATAAGCGTTGGATAGGGCAACGTCTTTTCTGTGGGAATTACGTATTTTTCTAACTCTTCCACAGGCAAATCCGTTTCCAAAAGAGAAAAGGGTATCGCTTGTCCAATCTCGAAAATACCGCTCTTTGTTCGGCGCAACGCGCTCATAACCGCGCTTGTACCAAGTTTTTCGGCAATATCTCTTGCTATCGAGCGGATATACGTACCGCCGCCGCAGTTGATTTTGATACGGAAGGTATCCTCCGCAATTTGTCCCAACGTTTCCATGCCGTAAATATGCACTTTTTTGGCAGGGAGTTCAAAATCTATCCCTGCGCGCGCCAAATCGTAACCCCGCTTGCCATTGACGTTTTTCGCGCTATATTTGGGGGGTATTTGCATAATATCCCCAAAAAGACTTGGCAATACGTCTGAAATTTCCTTTTCCGTGGGAATTCTTCCACCGTATATAAGTTCGCCCGTGCTATCAAGCGTATCGGAAGAAACGCCGAACGTGAATTCCGCGATATATTCCTTTTCCTTCTCCAAGAAATAATCAAACAAACGGGCGGCATTACCAATACCGACAGGCAAAACGCCGCTTGCCAAAGGGTCCAGCGTACCCATGTGTCCGCACGGCGTTGCCGTCAGCCATTTGCATTTATTCACGACCGTCCCCGACGTGACGCCGCTCGGCTTATCCACGTTGAAAAAACCGAGCGTTTGTATTTTTTCCGTCCTTTTCACGTCAACCTCTTTAACGAAGCTCGATACCGAGTTTGAATTTAAGATTATTCAAAATCTTCTTCACGAAGTTATCGAGCGTTTCGGGCGTGAATGCCTTTTCCGTTTGGTTATCGGGCGTAAACGTAAGCGTGAACGCCATATTCTTCTTGCCCTCAGGCACTTGACCGCCGCGATATACGTCGAAAAGCTTCGCTTCCGTCACGTATTTACAAGAGTGCATAAGCACCTCTTCAATTTGTCCGCAGGTAAGTTCTTCGTCTGCAATAAGCGCCAAATCGCGTTTTACCGCAGGGAATTTAGGCAAGTTCTTATAACGAACACCATCATCCATACTTTGCGCAATCGCCGACAAATCCAACTCGCCAAGGTATACCTTTTTATCCAAGCCGAGGTTGTTCGAAATTTCAGGATCAAGTTCCCCAAAAGAGCCAACCACTTGTCCGTCCACAATCACGTTTGCCGATACACCGGGGTGCAAATACGATTTTTCCGCGCGCTCGTACGTAAACGACAAATGGAATACTTCCGCGATACGCTCGATAGCGCCTTTCATATCAAAGAAATCGTTTTTACCGCCCCAAATCCCAAGGACAAGATGTTTGCTTTCAATCGGTTGTTCGCTTGCCGCCGTATTTTTCGGCGCATACGTGTTTGCCACCTCGAATTGTCTACCCTCGTCATTGCCACGGCGAATATTTCTTACGGCGTTAGCAAGCATGGACGGCGCAAGGAAGGTACGCATAAGCGAAAGTTCTTCACTGATAGGGTTAAGAATTTTCACCGCGTTTCTTTCCGTCGCGTCTTCGGGCAATTTCATAAGCTCGAAATCCTTGGGCGAATAGAAGGAATAGTTATACGCTTCTGAGAAACCTTGCGTACGCAATACGTTCTTCAAATGCAGTTCTTTCTTTTGCTCATCCGTCAAGCCGCCGCCCGTCACCTGCGCCTTATCAAGGAAGGTGGGTGTGATATGCTCATAGCCGTACATACGGATAATTTCTTCCGCCAAATCGGGATATCCGTCCACGTCGTCGCGATACCCTGGAATTTCCACCGTCAACGTATCGCCGTTTAATACAGGTTTGAAATTCAATCTCGTCAAAATATGGATAATTTCTTCATTGGGGACAACGATACCAAGCAGCGCATTGATTTTCGCTACACTTGCCGTCATTTGACGGGGCGTAAGATCTGCCGCGCAGACGTCACGGCGCATATTCGTTACCGTGCCGCAACCAAGCTGCTCAATCAAGTGCAACGCTCTTGCCATACCAAAGCCGTTGGTGTACGCGTCTACGCCCTTTTCAAAGCGCGAGGACGAATCGGAGGATTGCCCCAAAGCACGCGAGGTTTTACGCACGTTATCACGAGCAAATTTTGCCGATTCGAAGAATACGTTTTTCGTCGTATCCTTGATACCGCTATTCAAACCGCCCATAATCCCTGCGAGCGCAACGGGCTTTTTGCCGTCGCAAATCACGAGATTTTCGCCATTTAACGTGAATTCCTTTTCGTCGAGCGTAACGATTTTTTCACCCTTTTCCGCACGGCGAACGACAATCTTTCTATCCCCCAAATCTTCCGCATCAAACGCGTGCATGGGTTGTCCCATTTCCAAAAGTACGAAGTTGGTAATATCGACGATAGGCGAAATGGAACGGATACCCGAAAGTGCCAAACGCTTGCGCATCCAAGCAGGCGAAACGCCGCCTTGCACGTTTTCTACGTAATGCCCTACGTAGCGAGGACACAAATCGGGCGCGAGAACTTCCACGTCGATACTTTCGGCGTTCGTTTCCTTTTCCGTGTACGAATAATCAGGTTCTTTGAACGGTTTTTGGATAACCGCCGCCACTTCACGCGCAATGCCTACGATGCATTGGCAATCGGGGCGGTTTGCCGTGATAGAGATATCGAAAATCCAATCGTCCAACCCAACGATTTTCTTGATATCTTCGCCCACAGGCGCGTCCTTTGCCAAATCCAAAAGCCCGTTGACTTCCGCACCGGGATAAAAATCGTCATTGATGCCAAGTTCCTCGCCAGAACAAAGCATACCGAAAGATTCTACGCCACGGAGTTTGCCTTTTTTAATCTTTTTAAC
>JAZRRB010000075.1:0-1651 GCA_045650385.1 Candidatus Scatosoma sp.
GAAACAATGCTTGGCGATACGGCGGTGGCAGTACACCCTGACGACGAAAGATATAAAAGCCTCGTAGGCAAAATGCTGAAATTGCCGTTGACGGATAGGGAAATTCCCGTTGTCGCGGATGAATACGTGGACCCTGCTTTCGGTACGGGTTGCGTTAAGATTACGCCTGCGCACGATCCCAACGACTTCGAGGTGGGTACTCGTCATAACTTGCCTATTATCCGCGTCATGAACGACGACGGCACGATGAACGAGCTTGCAGGCAAATACTGCGGCTTGGATAGATACGTGGCGAGAAAACAACTTGTTGCCGATTTAGGGGAAAGCGGTAACCTTGTCAAGATTGAAAACCATACGCATAACGTAGGGCATTGCTACCGTTGTCACTCGACGGTAGAACCCATCGTTTCCAAACAATGGTTTGTAAAAATGGAACCGCTTGCAAAACCGGCAATTCAGGCGGTTATGCGTAATAAGACGAAATTCGTTCCCGAACGCTTCTCCAAGACGTATTATAATTGGATGGAAAACGTACGCGATTGGTGTATTTCCCGTCAACTTTGGTGGGGACACCGTATTCCCGTATGGTATTGTAAAGATTGCGGCAAAGTGATTTGCTCGAAAGAAGATCCGACGGTTTGTCCTGCTTGTAACAGCGCAAATATCCGTCAAGACGAGGACGTACTCGATACGTGGTTCTCTTCCGCTCTTTGGCCGTTCTCTACGCTCGGTTATCCCGAAAATACGGAAGATTTGCAATATTTCTATCCCACGGACGTGCTCGTTACGGGTTACGATATTATCTTCTTTTGGGTTTCGAGAATGATTTTCTCGGGGATTGAACATACGGGCAAAGTGCCTTTCCACGACGTTTTGATTCACGGCATTATCCGTGATGAACAGGGTAGAAAGATGAGTAAATCGCTCGGCAACGGTATCGATCCTTTGGAAGTTATCGAAAAATACGGTGCGGATTCGCTCCGTCTTTCCTTGCTCACGGGTGTTGCCCCCGGTAACGATACTCGTTATTCGGATACGAAAGTGGAATCGTGCAGAAACTTTATCAACAAACTTTGGAACGCTGCGCGTTTCGTTTTGATGAATGTGGAAGGGAAGAAGATTCCGTCTATCGATAAGGTGAAATTTACTCCTGCGGATAAGTGGATTGTTTCTAAATTACAAAACTGTATTCGTGAAGTAACGCTCAATTTGAATAAGTACGAACTTGGTGTTGCCAGCGACTTAGTAACGAGTTTCGTTTGGGACGATTTCTGTGATTGGTATATCGAACTTTCCAAACCGGCACTTTACGGCGAGGATGAAACCCGTAAGGCGGACGCACTCGCGGTGCTTTGTTACGTTCTCGAAAACGCGTTGAAATTATTGCATCCGTTTATTCCGTTCGTTACGGAAGAAATCTATTCGAACTTGCCTAACGTAAAAGGCAGTATCATGGTTTCCGAATTCCCCAGATATAATTATAAATGGGCGTATAAAAAGGAAGCGAAAGCATTTGAAGGCGTGATGGGGATTATCAAAGCCGTTCGCGCTATGAAAAAGGAAGTGGATTGCCCGCCGTCGAAGAAAGTGGAACTTTATATCGCCACCGAAAGTAAACGTCTTATCCAACTCAACAAAGACTGTATCATTC
>JAZRRB010000076.1:0-10649 GCA_045650385.1 Candidatus Scatosoma sp.
TAAGACCGCTTGGCCTCCGACTTCCTTGCATTACCCAAGCCGCCAAATGCGTTTTTGCCTCTTCCAAGCTTTTCGCTACGATTAATTTATTCTCGTCGCCGCCTTTTTCCAAATACCCTTTCTTCACCGCGCCGACAAGCGTTTCTCCTACCAAAATGGTATAATCCAAATGGCTATCGGCAATTCGCCCGCCCAAGTCCGCGTTGATTTTTTCTTCCAAAACGCCACACTCTACAATCCCCGGCGTAACGATACACTTGCGCCCTGAGAAGCGACAAAGCGCCGCAAGTGCCTCCACCGCGCCGCGCGGATTGCAGTTATATCCGTCGTCCAAAATATACACACCATTACTTTCTAACAGCTGTAAACGGTGAGGAATTTGCCCCACGGAAAGCAAGCCTTTTTCAATCTCCGCGCAGGTAAGTCCCATACGGAAAGCAAGCGTTGCGGCAAGCGCAATATTCTCTACTGCCGCCCTGCCCAAAAGCGTTGTATCCACGGCAATCGTTTCTCCGCCCAAAGTCAAGGTGAATTTCGTATGCGTTGCCGTCATTTCCAAACCGTCAATCGCGTACGTATCGGCATACGTCACGTTTTGGGGCGTACCGTTAAATTTTTCTTCAATCCGTGCTTTTAACCCCTCGCCGCAAACGGTCACTGCGCCGCTATCAATAATCTTGCTCTTTTCCGCAAAGACATTTTCAATATTTTGAAAGGTGGAAATATGCTGTTCGCACACGCCTGTAAAAATGGCGTAATTGGGACGGACAAGTTCACAAAGTTCTGCAATGTCCCCCTCTTTTCTCGCGCCCATTTCTGCGATAAATACTTCTTTTTCAGGAAAATCTTCCTTTGCCACCGTACGGGCAATCCCCATCGGCGTATTGTAAGAAGCCGGCGTTTCCAAGACTTTGTATTTTACGGAAAGAATTTCTTTTAAGATATTCTTTACCGACGTCTTACCAAAACTTCCGACAATCCCAACGCGAATCGCTTTGCTTTCGCTCAATATCTCTTTTGCCGTCTTTACGTATCTATTATTACGCGCTCTTTCAAAAGGCGCGCATACAAGGTTGGCAAAACACAACAGGAAAGGAAGCACCGCGGGTAATAACGAAAAGGGCGTAAACGCGATAAGTCCATAAATTGTCGAGCCGTTGATATCCGAAAGATACCAAAGTAACGAAATCATGCCGAAGTTGACGGCGAAAACGACAATTGAATACGCAACGAACAAGCGTCCAAACCTACCCGTTACTTTATAAGGTAACTTCAAGGCGTATTTGCTGTCCACCAAAATAAATGCGATTAAAAACGTCACGAACGGAATTGCGGAAATCGCCAACGCCCACGTTTTACCAAGGAAGGAAAATGCAAGCGACGTCGTTGCGGAAAACACAGAAAGGCTGAGTGCTAACACGAACAACCTATTAAAAAACAGATTATCCCCCCTGCGCAACCAGCGCAAGAAGGTCTTGTTCTTATACCCGCTTTGTTGCATTGCGCCCAACATTTTTAGCGTCATCAGGCTAAACAGTACGGCAACGGCAAAAGCAGTTCCTATTTTCGTAAGCATTTCAATCATATAAAAATTCCTCGGCAATAACGTTAAAAGCAAGCGGATGAAACGCAAAAGCAAAATGATTTCCTTCCATCATTTGCAGTTTCGCATTTGGAAAATGCGAAAGATATACCTCCGCCTCCGCAAGCGGCGTTACATAGTCCTCTCGCCCTTCCACTATCAGTATTTTGTTTTTTACGCGGCTAGCGCAAAGGCGCAAATCCTCGTTGACTATCTTTTTATAACTCTCTTTCATCGACGGCGAAAGGGAACGGTATTCCTTACTCCCAAACCGCTTTTCCGCGTAGCGCGGTGCGAATTTTTTCACAAAGCGGTACGTCTTGACTTTCCATTTATATTTCCAACCCCGCGGCATAATGATGCCGGCAGGCCCGGTTAACAGTATTTTATCAAACAGCGTTTCGTTTTCGCTAGCCGCTTTTATCGCCACGCGACAGCCAAACGAGTGCGCAAACACATGCGGACAAACTATCCCAAGCGCCGACATAAACGATTGTAACCACACGGCGTAATCACCAACCGAATAGGGCGCAGGCAAAGGCGCACTGTTCCCAAAGCCGATAAAATCCACCGCCGTTACCTTGTAAAAGAGGGAAAAGTATTCTATTTGCGCCGTCCAAGCCTCTTTATTAGACAGGTATCCATGCAACAAAAGCAAATCTTTGCCGCTGCCCTTTTGTACGTACGAAATCCCGTTCCAGTTTTCCGTAAACGTCACTCCTTATCTATCAATTTCACCATCTCTACGGCATTTTCGCCGTTATCGTAATATTTTTTCCGTATGCGCGTTTGCGTAAAGCCGCTCTTCTCATACAACGTCCTTGCCGCCACGTTCCCTTCGCGCACTTCCAAAAACATCTTTTCCGCGCCACGATTTTTCGCTTCTTGCGTCAAGGCATTTAATAGCATCGCGCCCAAGCCGCGCCCTCTAAACGACGGAGCAACGGCAATCTTTAACAGTTCGCTTTCTTCGAAAAGACACGTACCGCAAACAAACCCTACCAGCGTTTCTCCCTCTTTTAACGCAAACGAGAAAAAATCGGCACGTGCAAAAGCCTCCTGCCAAGACGTTTCGTTCCATGGGTCGGGAAAGCACTCTTTTTCCAGTTCAAGCACCGACGCGATATCGCCGTGCAATAAAGTTTCCAGCGTCATAATTTCAAGTTTTCCTCAGCGGAACTCTTGCGTACGTACAAGGCGTTCAGCTCACCAAAAGCGTTTGCCGTGGCAAGCGTTTTTGCAGCGTTTACCAGCCCCGTTACGGGATTTACCTGTTTCACAGCCGCTTTTTCCGCTATCGGAAGCGGATTGCAAGCGCAAAGCGTATACTCTTCTTTTGCAAGAGCCAATACTTCTTCTTCCGTTAAAAACGCAGGCGCGAGCGTTACTTCGCCCTTTTCATAGCCGCAAGCGTAATAACAATCGTGCAAGGCATCCACAAGACAAAGTAACTTTTCTCCGTTATCTATCGTATTATATGCCGCCACGGCAAAAGAAGTGATAGGAAGCGTACGTTTGCCCGTAGCAAGCGCAAAGCCTTTGATTGCCGATACGCCGATACGGATACCCGTGAACGAGCCTGCGCCCACCACCGCGCCGAAAAAATCGCAATCTTCCAAACGCATATCCGCTTTTTTTAGCGTTTCTTCTATTTTTGGCAATATCAAAACAGAGTGCTTCATCGCGCAATCGGGCGTAAACGAAGAAAACACCTCTCCGTTTTTCACCGCAATAACGCTCATGAAATTGCCGCTTGTGTCCACCGCTAAAAAATTCACTTTATACCTCTTAATACTCGATTTCGCGAGTTGTTTCGTCTATTTTTTTAATACGCACTCTTTTTACGTGCTTAGGCAGGAGCGGCGCGATATTTTGCGCCCACTCGATAAGGCAAATGCCACCCATATCAAAATAATCGGCAAGTCCCAAACTTTCCGCCTGCGCCACGCTTTCAATGCGGTAGCAATCGTAATGGAACAGCCGTCCGTCGTAATCGTTCATATACGCGTAAGTGGGGCTTGTCACCTCTTCTTCTATTTCCAAGCCGTTGGCAACGCCTTTGGCAAACGCTGTTTTGCCCGCGCCCATATCGCCGTCCAAAAGTACGACGTCGCCTGCTTTCAGCGTCTTTGCATATTCGCTTGCAAAAGCCGCCGTTTCTTCCGCTGATTTTGAAATATATATCGCCATATCTTTATTATAATACCTTTTGGGTAATTTTGCAATCCCTTTATAGGGATTGTTTTTTCAAATTTTCATTTTTTTCAGGAAATTGGAAAGCCGTTTATACAAAAGCATTGTCAAAAGGCTAATCGATACCGTCTTAATGATATTAAACGCGACAATCAACCAAAACACCTCACGAAACATCGCCGCCGCGCCCTCGCCCATATATAAGGGAAAATTGATAAAACGGTTGGTGAGAAGCGCCACCCCCGTCCCTATCAAACACGCCACGGAAAGCGAGATTGCCACAATCTTGATACCTTTACGGAAATGATATACCACCGACGGCAGTAAAATATATGATGCCGTTACAAGCATATTGGCAAGTTCCCCAACGCCGCCGGACGTCGAAACCAAAATACGCAACGCCTCTTTCACCACGCATACCATTATCCCCTCGATGGGGCCGAGCAAAAAGGAAATAAGCAAGATAAACACGTTGCCAAAATCCAATTTCAAAAACGGCGTCGTCGGGAAAATAGGGAAATCAAGCAAGCTGATGGTAAACGACAATGCCACAAATACCGCCATCAGCGCAATTCTCTTTGCCGAAAAACGTTTTTTGAGGGGGATACGGCGAGGATGCGGTTTCGTTTGCTGCGTACCTGCCCCCTCCGTTTCTATTTCTATTGCCGCATTTTCCATTTGGTCTTCCATTTTGTTTTCCTCCATAGAGCGCAAAAAACGCCCCGAATTTTCAGGGCGTTTTACACGCAAAAAGACGGCATACTACCGTTACCCTTTTCTCGTCCGGACTATACCGTCGGTGTCGGAATTTCACCGACTCGGGGAAGAAAATCTTCCTTCGCAGACTTTACTGCCGGTGGGGAATCACGCCCCGCCCCAAAGTTGTATTTTTTATATTATATTATTTTTATTTCCGTTTGTCAAGCGTTGGATATGGGTTCATCGATTTCTTCTATTTCCTCTATCGTTTCCTCTGCCACCAGCGGAAAATCGACGTAGAACGTACTGCCTACCCCCACTTCGCTGTTTACACCGAACACGAAATTGTGTCTTTCCAACACCGTCTTTACAATGGAAAGCCCCAACCCCGTACCTTGCACAGGGCGTTTATGCGTTTCGGAAGAGCGGTAATATCTATCCCAAATCGTAGCCAAATCTTCTTCTTTTATCCCTTTACCCGTGTCCGTTACCGAGAAACGGAAAATCCCCCCGGACGTGCGTTGTAACTGCACGAAAATGCGCTTATTTTCCCCTGTATAGTTAACCGCGTTACCGATTAAATTATATAAAACTTGTCCCAGCTTTATTTCATCGCCGCGCGTATACAACCCCTTTTCTATACCGACGTGGAAAATATACCCGTGTTCTTCCGATAAATATTGAAAACGCGAAAGCACGTCTTTTACGTACGCAGACATATCAAAGACCTTTTCCTGTAACGTTTCCAACCCCGAACGGATTTTCGAAAGTTCCAATAAATCGGTAACAAGCGTTGTCAAACGATCCGATTCCTCTACGATAATTTGCGCGTGCTTGTTCCGTTTTTCAGGGATATCCCCCGAAATTTCCATAATCATCGACGCGTACGCCTTAATCATGGTAAGCGGCGTTTTGAAATCGTGCGAAACGTTGGCAATCAGTTCCTTTTGCATTTCGTCAGTTTTGGAAAGTTCGTCACGCGCGAAGTTCAACGCTTCGGCCAGTTCGATAAGTTCCTGCCCGTAATCGTCGCCGTGGAAGTCTACGTTGAAATCCCCTTTAGCGAGCGCCGTTGCCTTTTTCTTCATTTCGATAATCGGCTTGGTGAACCAGCCTGACACAACGCCCGAAAGCGCCAAGGATAAGACGAATACGAAGATACACATAATCAACGTACGGACACCAAGTTCTCCTGATACCGCCTGCGTCAACACAAACGATTTGGTTACGTATAAATAACTTTCCTGTTCGAAAAGTTCTATTTTTGCACCGTAAACGTATTCCCCTTCGCTTTCGTACAACGTATTTACCCGTTCTACGTCCTCCAAATGGTCTTTAAGAATTTTTATCTTATCGTGAAAATCGATGTATTCCTCTTCGTCAAACCCCTCGATTTTTTGCGGCAATATCAGCTCTCCCTCGGGGGATAAAATGAAAATATTCACGTCATACACAACGGAGAGACGGCGTATCGCCATACTTGGCGTCGTCGTTTTTTCCTCCTCCAAGATTTCGATGACGTCCTCCTGAATTTGCATACTTTGTTCGCGCAATTGTCTACTCGTTTCCCGTTTGTACGTTCGCGAGGTTATCATGTTTTGCGAAAGCCCAAAAAGTACGACAAGAAATAAAGACAAAGCGGTGAACACCGCCCAAAGCATAAAGAACAAACTCGTATGCCGGGCGCGGTATTCCCGCTGCTGACGTCTTATCGTTTTTGATTGTCTATTCGGTTGTTTTCCCTTCCGTTTCGACATGTACTTACCACCGAAAAATTTTTAAGCCTCGAATTTATAACCCAAACCGCGTAACGTTACAATAAATCTACGGTAATCTTTCAAATTGCTACGCAACATTTTTATATGCGTGTCCACCGTTCTGTCGTCCCCGTAAAAATCGAAACCCCATACGTCGTAAAGGAGCTTTTCACGCGTCAATGCAATCCCTTTATTGCGGATTAAATAGAACAACAACTCGTATTCCTTCGGGGTAAGGTCTGCTTTTTCGCCGTCCACGTACACGTTTCTGCCAGCCATATCCACTTCCAGCCCCTCGAATTTCAAAATCTCGTTGCCGTTCATCTTTTGTTTACGGCGTTTGGTAACGGCGTTGATACGTGCCATCACTTCTTTGGGCGAGAACGGCTTGGTAACGTAATCGTCCACACCAATTTCAAAAGCGAAAAGCTTGTCGTATTCTTCCCCTCTTGCCGAAAGCATGATTACGGGAATATCTTTCGTTTTCTTGATTTCCTTTACCGCGGAAAATCCGTCGAGGTGCGGCATCATAACGTCCATGATAATCAAATCGTAATCGTTATCACGGCACGAGCGCACTGCTTCCATACCGTCCGCCGCTTCGAACGCTTCGTTCCCCTCGAACTCCACATATTCACGTAAAACGTTTCTAATCATTTCTTCGTCATCTACTATTAAAATCCTCATAATGGTAAACTCTCCTGATTTTTCCTATCACTATACTTATACCCCAAAAAGCTTCGCTTTACAACACAAGGGGTGAAATTTTCGTGAAAATATCTTTTTCTCCATTATTATAGCAAAAATGAACGGCTTTGTCAACGGTTGAAGAAAAAACATCAAAAAAATAAGAAACGGATTTTACTCCGTTTCTCTTACCCTTTATAAATAGAGCCTTATTCGTATTCTTCATAACTTCTTCGCGCGTTTTGTTCAGCCATAGTGGGTGCGCTGGGGTGATATTCCCCCTTTTTCCCCGGCTTTATGGGTAATCCTACGTTGACGAGAATAACGTCCTCCCCGATTTTTACGATATTTCTAAGCTCGATAAACAGTCCGCGTTTCTTAAACGAAAACCCACCGCCGTTGGGCGCAACAATCCCTATCCAGCGGTTATCGGGATAACACAGCACGATATCGCATACTTTCCCTAACTTTCTGCCGTCTTGCGTGTTTACCACTTCTTTTGCGCGAAGTTGAGAAAACGTCAATTCCATCTTTTACCGCCTTGACTATAATATACTTTATATACTATATGCGCAAAGCAAGAAAATGTTTCCACTGCTTTTGTTTACTTAAGCTTGCGAGCCTGTGGGGTTAAGGATAGAATACCCGATATTGACAAGGTGATCGGCAACACGTTCTAAGCCTGCAATAGCGGAGAAGAAATATGCGCTGACTTCCATTTTACAGCTACCTTCGGCAAGACGAGCGAAATGGCTTGCGGACAAATCACGTTTCATACCGTCCACTTCGTTTTCAATCGCCGCAAGTTCCGTAAGGCGCGTTTTATCGGTATCGTCAAACGTTTCCGTAGCCAACTCAAACATACGCAATACTTTTTCGCCCATTTCTTTGAGTTCCGCTTTTGCCGTATCGGAGAACTGCAAACCTGCCTCTTGCATTTGCGAAGCAATTTTTTGGAAGTTTTCCGCGTGGTCGCCGATACGTTCTACGTCATTAAGCACGTGGAAATACGAACCGATTGCCCTTTCGTCCGCATTGTCTACAAGCGGCGAAAGCTTGATTAAATATTTCGCAAGATTGGTATTGGTAAAATCGATAACCTCTTCGCCGTCACGAATTGCTTTTTCGTTATCCGTATTGCTTTCGCGAAGCGCTTCCACCGCTTTTTCGATGTTACCACGGGCAACGGCGGACATATATTCGATTTCCTTTTTCACCTGCATAATCGCCACGGGCGGCGTTTTCAAAAGTAGTTCGTCCACGTATTTGAATTGCAAGGTAGACTCCGTGTTCTTTTTATCGGGAATTATTTTCGTGGCGAAGGCAACAAGCCATTTGATAAAGGGAAGCAGCAAAAGCGTCGTCGTCACGTTGAAGATAACGTGGAACCATGCAAGCTGCATTTCCGGTTTACTAATCATGCCTTGCAACAACGCAACCGCAACGTCCTTGAATATCCAAATAAATACCGTAAAAACAATTGTACCGATAACGTTGAAGGTAAGATGAATTAACGCCGTACGTTTTGCGTTTGCACAGCCACCCATACAGGCAAGGATTGCCGTGATACACGTACCGATGTTTGAACCTAATACCAAGAACAACGCGCAATCGAGCGTAAGCGCGCCCGAGCCCACCATCATAATAAAAATACCCGTCGCCGCCGAAGAGCTTTGGATAAGTGCCGTAAACACCATACCGCAAAGTATCAACAAAAGCGGAAAATTAATCGTTTCGAATACGCTCGTGAAGAAATTGGTCACTTCGGGGTGTGCATCGGGATCGAACGCCATACCCATCACGTCAAGCCCTACGAAAATCAAACCGAAACCGCATAAAATACCGCCGATTTGTCTTACCTTATCTTTATTAAAGAACGTCATCATGACGCCGATAAACGCCATCGTTGCCATATATTGCGAAATACCGAGCGATTTTAAGGATACGATAACGCCCGTAATCGTCGTACCGATATTCGCGCCCATGATAATCGCCGTCGCTTGGAACAGCGTCATCAGCCCAGCATTTACAAACCCGATAACCATAACGGAGGTTGCGGAAGAACTTTGAACAATTGCCGTCACCCCAGCCCCCACGCCAACCCCTGAAAAACGGTTGCCGCTAATTTTTCCAAGTAGTTTTTTCAACCCACCGCCCGCGCTCTTTTCCAAACCGCTACTGAGCATATTCATACCCACAATAAACACGCCGACGCCGGCAAGTAACAATAAGATTGCCTGTAACATACCTTTTTATATTCTCCTTATCATTAGTATTTTTCTTATTCACTTGTTCTATTTATTGCAAAAAAATAAGACCTATGTGCAAAAAACAGCTTTTCAAAAAGCCTTCCTTGCACACAAGTCTTGTTGTTTAACATTACGCCTGAAATTTCTTCCAGTGTTGTAGACGTAACGACTAAATACATCCATAGCCAACTACTCCCCTGTTACACTCGTATTATAGCAAATGAAAAATACGCCTGTCAACTGTTTGAACGCAAAAAAACAGGAAAAAACAAACCTTAAACCGTTGACAATTCTTTATATAATAAGGTATAATAAGTTGTGTATGGGCGATAGCCTATGCTCTTTTTATTGATTGGATTTTACGGTAGGAGAAAGCAGGTATGAAACTCATTTCCGATTATTTTGGCTGTATGGTATTCAACGACAAAGTGATGAAGGAAACTTTGTCCGAGGACGTGTACAAGTCGCTTAAACGCACCATCGAGGACGGTAGAAGCTTGAATTTATCCGTTGCCAACGCCGTTGCCGCCGCCATGAAAGATTGGGCAATCAGTCTCGGCGCAACCCATTACACCCATTGGTTCCAACCGATGACAGGGATTACGGCGGAAAAACACGACAGCTTTATCACCCCCGAAAACGGCGGAAAAGTGATTATGGAATTTTCGGGAAAAGAACTCATCAAAGGGGAAACGGACGCTTCCTCTTTTCCCTCCGGCGGACTTCGCGCCACCTTTGAAGCGCGCGGATATACCGCTTGGGACGCCACCTCTTACGCGTTCATCAAAGACGGCGTACTTTGTATCCCCACCGCGTTTTGCTCGTTCGGGGGCGACGCGCTCGATCAAAAGACGCCTTTGCTCCGTTCGATGGAAGCCATCAACCGCCAAGCCATGCGCGTTGTGAAGCTTTTTGGAAACGAAGAAGTTACCTCTATCAAGACGACGGTTGGACCGGAACAAGAATATTTCCTCGTCGATAAAGATTTATTCAAGAAGAGAAAAGACCTTATTTACACGGGTAGAACGCTCTTTGGCGAAAGGCCGCCCAAAGGACAAGAAGTGGAAGGGCATTATTACGGCGTTATCAAACCGCGCGTACAAGCCTTCATGAAAGATTTGGACGAAGAGCTTTGGAAGTTGGGCGTGCCTGCCAAGACCGAACACAACGAAGCCGCACCCTCGCAGCACGAGCTTGCACCCGTCTTTGAAACGACGAACATCGCCGCCGATCACAATCAGTTGACGATGGAAATCATGCAAAAAACCGCTAAAAAACATAACCTCGTTTGTCTTTTACACGAAAAGCCTTTCGAGGGCGTAAACGGTAGTGGTAAACACAATAACTGGTCGCTTTCCACCAACACGGGCGTGAATTTGTTAGAACCGGGCGATACGCCGCAAACGAACGCACAGTTCTTGCTTTTCCTTTGCGCTGTCATCAAAGCGGTAGACGAATATCAGGATTTGCTCCGCGTATCCG
>JAZRRB010000077.1:0-8596 GCA_045650385.1 Candidatus Scatosoma sp.
GTATACACCTCGTTGAAGGGTGGATTCAATGAAAACGTATTTGTGGCAAGCAATGGCTATCGTTATTATTTGAACGTAGACGGCAAAATTAAAATGGAAAAAGATCCGCTTGCAAGAATTTTCACGCTTAGCGATAAATACTATGCAGAAGAAGTTGGCGAATATCTTATAAAAGAGAATGAAGTGGGTGGTTTTGCTATATACGATGCGAGTGGTAATTATCAACGTTTCGTAAATATGATGCCTATGTTGGAATTTTCCCAAACGGTGGATAAGGAACCGGCACAATGGTCTGTGGATAAGTACATGTTCTATCAATATCGTCAAGTATTGCCTGAAGATGCGAAAGATTACGACTACATAGGCTATGACGGAATGACGGGTAAAACTCAAAAATACGACCTTGTCACCAAGCGTTACGACGTAGAAAAAGATAAGATAAAAGAAATTGAAATGGATTACGTTGTTGGCGGAGTGGCTGCTTCCTACAATGATGAAACCGCTATTTTGTACGCTTCCGAAATTGTTGACGAGCAATTGATGTCGTATACGGTTGTACAAAGCTTTAACAAGAAAGGCGACGTTGCGGTAGACCTTCAAAAGCTTGTTCCCGGCGCGAATAGAATTATGCACAGAACCGGCGATTCGCTTGTGCTTCGCGCGGGAAATACCGATTACGTTGTACAAGAAAAGGAAGTAGTTGCCGAGTTCCCTTCGGATGAGGTTTCTTATAAGCGCAACGTAGCAGTGCTTAACAGAGGCACAAGTATTTCCTTCTATAATTTGACTGGTTCTCAAGCAAAATCGTATGAAAACGTTGTTGCGGCGAGAGAAGGGTTTGGCTACTACTTGATTCAATTCGACGGCAAAGTGGTTAAATACGATATGTCTTCCAAGAAGGAAACGACCATTTGTACGTATAATTCCTACGTAAATAACGGTATGGGTATTAACGATTACAGCGACCGTGTATCGATTGATGATAATGCAATGGTTGTGTCTGTTGACGTTTATAACATGAATTTTAACGAGTATGTGACCACCTACTACATGGTAGAAAACAACACGACGTATGCGGAAGATATGACGAAGGAATATAGCTACAAAGTTGTATCTTTTTATGGCTATGAAGACGGCGATAAATATGTAAATGGCACTGTATTCTATATTGAAGAGACGAATGCTAACACGGCTACCTCGCAATATACGTATTATACGTATGAAACGACGAGCCCGAGATTCTAATTTGAGTTATCCTTAAAACAAAGAACACCCCGACATCTTGTCGGGGTGTGATTTTTTGATGATAAAATACGTTTATTATTGGCAAACAAAATTTGGTTATACAAACGGGTGTTCCGCGCGGATGACACACGCGCACTCCGGATGAACTTGCTTTATCTTTTCCGTTACTTGTTTTTCCGCGTCTTTGGCGCACAGTTTACAATCGGTAGGCATAACAAGGTCGAAGATAAGGTTGATATTCGTTTCGCCTTTCGTCATGCGGAAATCGTGGATGGAAAACTGTTCGTCTACGCTTTTGGCGGCGTTTTCCGCCAAGGAACGAAGTTCGTTGACGAGCGGATCATTGACAACAAGTGGGTCAAGGTGTACGGTGACGATACAGCCGAATTTTTCGTGCATATCCCGTTCCATTTTATCCACGTCCTCGTGCGCGACGTTGATATCGCTATCCGAGGGGACTTCCGCATGGAAGGATACGATTTGTCTGCCGGGGCCGTAATCGTGTACCATAACGTCATGGATACCCACGATACGGGGATAACTTTTTACAAACTCGTAAATGCTTTCAATAAATGTAGGGTCGGGCGTAGAGCCGAGCAATAAATCAATCGTTTCCTTTGCCGCTTTCAAGCCGGTAAAGAGGATAAATACGGCAACGAGAATACCTACCCAACCGTCGATATGCAATCCCCAAACGCTTGCAATCACCGCGCTGGCAAGAACCAACGTTGTGGAGATACAATCGCTCAGCGAATCCGCTGCGGCGGCTTTGACGGGCGCGGAACGGATTTTTCCGCCGATTTTCCGATAGAAGAAGAACAGCCAAATTTTAACGAGGATAGACGCGCCGAGGATAATGAACGTGGCGTTGCCTACGTTTGGCAAAACGGGGTCGATAATTTTTTCAATCGAGCCTTTGAACAGTTCAAACCCGACGAGGATGATGAGCATATCGACGATAAAGCCGGCTATGTACTCGTACCTGCCGTGTCCCAAGGGGTGTTCTTTATCCACGGGCTTGCCTGCAAGGCGCACGCCCAAGAGGGTGACAATGGACGAGCCTGCGTCGGAAATATTGTTAAACGCGTCCGCGATAATGGCAACGGAGAAGGATAAAATACCCATTACCAGCTTGCCGATAAACAGCAAGATATTGAGGAAAATACCCGTTATCCCCGCAAGCGTGGCGTATTTAGCGCGTATTTTTGGATCGTTTACGTCTTTGTTTTTGCCTATAAATAGGCGGAGTAAAAATTCTGTCATAATCGCCTCGAAAAAGGTTGGTACGCTTTATTATATGCCTCGCGGACGCGTTTGTCAATCGAAAAGCGGAAAAATACGAAAAACAACCAAAAAAACGTTGACAACCACAAACCGGTTATGATACAATTTTTATGTCATAGGGGAGTAGTCGGCTTGAAAAAGTCGTTACGTCTACAACACTGAAAGTTACTTTCAGGCGTAATGGTAAACGACAAGACTTATGCGCAAACACCCAAAATGGGATGTTTTTGCGTATAAGTTTTTTATTTTTGTCAAAGGAGTTTTTACAAATGTTTTGGACGATTTTTTGGGCGGTAATCATGGTTATCGGCGGATTCGTGCTCTTGGTAAAGGGTGCGGATTGGTTCGTGGACGGTGCGGCAGGGCTTGCCGCAAAATTGCGTATTCCGCAACTTGTCATCGGGCTTACCATCGTGGCGTTTGGGACAAGCGCGCCCGAACTTGCTACGTCGGTGATTTCGGCTATTGGCGGTGACGTGGGTATTGCGGTAGGGAACGTATTAGGTAGCAATATCACCAATATCTTGCTCATTTTAGGGCTTTCTGCGATGTTTTGCGTATTGCCTGTACAAAAGGATTCGCTTTTCATTGATTTGCCCGTGCTTTTAGGCGCGTCTGCGCTCATCGTGCTTTTCGGCGCATTTGATAACGAAATCGGCAGGTTGGAAGGGGGCATTATGGTCGCTCTTCTTATCGCGTACACGGTATTTTTGATTATGAAGGCGCTTCGTCAAAGGGATAAACAAGAGGCGATTGCCGCTTTGGAAAACCACGAGGTCGTGGCGGAAAAAAAGGAAGAAGACGACGAACCGAAAAAAGGCTTTAACGCATGGTATAGCAAAATGAAACAATATACCTGGTTTTTGGCGGTGGCAACCATCGTAGGTATCGGTATCGTTGTGGGCGGTGCTATGCTTGCCGTTGAAGGCGCAAAGACGATTGCGGCGGAAATCGGTATCAACCAAAAGATTATCGGCTTGACGGTAGTTGCCATCGGTACTTCTTTGCCCGAACTGATTACCTCGGTGGTGGCGGCAAGGAAAGGGGAAACGGACATTGCCGTAGGCAATATCGTCGGAAGCAACATTTTCAACATTTTGATGGTGGCAGGGCTTTCCGCAGTTATCATGCCCCTGCCGTTTGCGTCGCAAGGCGCTACCTTCCTTTGGGACGGCATTATCGCGTTTGGCGCGGCGGCGCTGTTGGCAATTTGCGCATATTTGCCGGGGCATAAAGTCAACCGCGTCGGCGGCGGTATCATGTTAGCAGGGTTTGCCTCGTACTATGCGTACCTGTTCATAATGATGTAAAAAAGAAAAATAATTTTCAAAAAGCAAGCAAAAACGCTTGCCAAGGGTGAAAAAATCGTATATAATAGGTAAGACTTCGAGCGTTCCGCTGCCTATTTGTTTGGGCATAACGAGGAGTTATGCAGCGGGTTATGAACGTTTCGTAATAAACGGAGGTAAAGTCAGAAATGAAAGGATTGATTGAAGCGATTGAAGCGGAAAACCTTAAAGCGGAAGTTCCTGCATTTGAAGTAGGCGACACGGTTAAGGTAGGCTACAAAATTATCGAAGGCGGCAAAGAACGTGTACAAAACTTCGAAGGCGTAGTTATCGCGAAAAAGAACGGCGGTATTTCCGAAACGTTCACGGTACGTCACATTTCCTATGGCGTAGGCGTAGAAAAGACCTATCCTCTTCACTCCCCGAAGATTGCGTCCATCACGGTCGTAAGAAAGGGTAAAGTAAGAAGAGCGAAGCTCTATTATTTGCGCAAGTTGACGGGCAAGGCTGCCAAAGTCAAAGAAAGAATTTAATAGGAATACATCGGAAAAATCCGAAAGGACGAGTTTGCTTAAAGTCAAAGGCAAACTCGTTTGTTTTTTTACGGCATCGAAATATTTTCTATAAAAAATACGGTTAATATTGTTTACTTTTTTGCGCGTTTAGGGTACAATAATAAAAGACGACATATAATAAGGAAGGAAAAGGCATGATTGCAAGGGTACAAAGCTATGCTTTATCGGGGTTGGACGGCGTTGCGGTGACGGTAGAAACGGACGTTTCCAAAGGGTTGCCTTCGTACGAAATCGTCGGGCTTCCCGATGCGGCTGTCAAAGAATCGCGCGAGCGTGTAAAAAGCGCCATTAAAAACAGCGCGCTCGAATTTCCCGTACATAAAATCACCGTCAATCTTGCCCCTGCGTACGTTAAAAAAGAGGGCTCGGCGTTCGATTTGCCCGTGGCTATCAGTTTATTGAAAGCATACGGCGTATTGCAAGCGGACACGGAAGATACCGTGTTTTTAGGTGAGCTTGCCTTGAACGGCGATTTGCGCCCCATTACGGGCGTGCTTCCTGCGCTGATATCCGCAAGGGATAAAGGCTATAAAAAGTTCATAATTCCCTACGATAACAGAAAAGAAGCAGGGTATATCCACGGCGTAACGGCGTATGCTGCAAAAACGTTGAAAGAGGTGGTAGACCATTTGTCGGGTATTTCGCCTATGACGGCGGTGGAAACAACGCCGTTTGAACAGACTTCGAACACGGAAAAACGCACGTACGATTTATCCTTTGTCAAAGGGCAGGCAATTGCCAAGCGCGCTTTGGAAGTGGCGGTGGCAGGCGGACACAATATTCTCTTTGTCGGGCCTCCGGGTAGCGGTAAAACGTTGCTTGCGCGCGCTATTCCTTCTATTTTGCCCGATATGCGTTTTGACGAAGCGTTGGAAATTACGAAAATACACTCGGTTGCAGGTACGCTTGGGGAAGAGGGGATTGTCAAAACCCGTCCTTTCCGCAGTCCGCACCACACGGCAACCACCGTTTCCCTTTGCGGCGGCGGTAATAAAACGGTACACCCCGGGGAAATCAGCCTTGCGCACGGCGGCGTTTTGTTCTTGGACGAATTGCCCGAATACAAACGCTCGTCATTAGAAGCGATGCGCCAACCGTTGGAAGACGGTATCATTACGGTATCGCGCGCCAGCGGTACGGTGACGTTCCCTGCTTCGTTCATGCTTTGCGCCAGTATGAACCCTTGTCCTTGCGGGAACTACGGCAGTAAAAAACGCCGTTGTACCTGCCGTCCCAACGACATAAGAAAATATCACGCAAGGGTGTCAGGACCGCTTATGGATAGAATTGATATTCAAGTGGAAGTGGACGGCGTGGAATACGACGATTTGGTGTCGACGGTGGAAGAGGAAAACAGCGCGGCGGTGAAACGGCGCGCGGACGTGGCGAGAAATATTCAACGCCAACGCTTTGAGGGGAGTAAAATTACTTCCAATGCGGAAATGGGGGAAAAGGAAGCAAGGGAATATTGCAAGTTATCCCCTCAGTGCGAGGAAATTTTGCGCGAGGCGTACGAAAGGTTGCGCCTGTCCGCACGGGCGCGTTCGCGTATATTAAAAGTAGCGCGCACGATTGCCGATTTGGAACTTTGCGAAGAGATTTTACCCGACCACGTATACGAGGCGATTTCCTATCGTTCGTATAGCAGTAAAGAGGACGAACTTGAATAATGCGCGAGGAACAATGCAAACAATTAGATAACGCTTCGCCCTTGTATCCCAAGGCGTGGAAAGATTTGTCTGACGCGCCGAAAACGTTGCAATATTTGGGAGATATAAGCTTGTTGCAAACTCGCACGTTCACGATAGTGGGTTCTCGTACGACGCCTGCGCAAGCAAGAAAACTCGGCAAAGAGATTGCAGGCGAATTATCGCAAACGTTCACGATTGTATCAGGGGTTGCGGACGGCGGCGACGAGGCGGCGATAGAGGGGGCTCTTGATAAAGGAGGCAAAGTTATATGCGTTTTGGCAGGCGGTTTTTCCGCAATGCCGCAAAGCAATTTGCCCTTGCTTCGAAGGGTAGTGAAAAACGGTTTGTTGCTTTCCCCCTATCCGTTTGACGAGCCTACGCGAAGTTATGCGTACGAGTATAGAAACAAACTGCTTGCCTATTTAGGCGAGGGAACGCTAATTTTGGGCGCGGCGGAAAAAAGCGGCGCGCTGATTACGGCAAAATACGCAAGAGAAGCGGATAGAAAAGTATTCGCCTTGCCCTACGCGCCGGGGACGTACGCCGGCGAGGGTTGTAACGCGCTTATCAAAACGGGCGCGTATTTGACGGAAAACGCCAACGATGTCTTTCAAGCGTTGGGCGTGGAAAGGAAAGTCAAACAACCTACAATACCGCTTACCGAAACGGAAGAAAAGGTAATGACGGCGCTTCGTACGCTTTCGGAAAGCCACGTAAACGAGCTGGCAGAACAATCGGGCGTACCCGTTTTCAAACTCCGCGCCGTGCTTTCGGCGTTGGAAATCAAAGGCGTTGTAGTATCGCTGGGCGGAAACCGTTACGCTCCCGTAAAATAACGGTATCAAACAGGTAAAAAATTTTTAATAGCATATATAGCAATATAAAGGAATACGAAATGGATCTTATCATCGTAGAGTCGCCTTCCAAGGCAAAAACCATCTCCAAGTACCTCAAAGGTCAATACCGCGTAGACGCGTCGGCGGGGCATATCCGTGATTTGCCCGTGCATACGCTCGGCGTGGACGTTGCGAACAATTTCGAGCCGAATTACGTCAATTCGGACGGAAAAGAGGACGTTATCCGTCGTTTGACGGACGCGACGAAAAAGGCGGATAGAGTCTATCTTGCAACCGACCCTGACAGAGAAGGAGAGGCGATTGCATGGCATTTGCAAACGGTGCTCGGTTTAGACGAACAGGGCAAAAACCGTATCGAATTTAACGAAGTGAGTAAAACGGCAATCGAGAACGCCTTGAAAAAACCGCGTACCATCGATTACGATTTGGTAGACGCTCAACAAGCGCGCCGCGTGTTGGATAGACTTGTGGGCTACAAGCTTTCTACGCTTTTGAATCACAAAATCGAGGACAAGAACGGCAACGGCAAACGTTCGCTTTCGGGGGGAAGAGTGCAATCGGTTGCGCTTCGCCTTGTGGTAGAAAGAGAAAGGGAAATTACTTCGTTTAAGCCAGAAGAATATTGGAACTTAACGGCGGAGCTTCGCGATAAAGCGCAGGCATATGCGCCGTTTAAGGCGATGTTGGAAAAACGCGGAACGCGGAAATACAAGCCTGCGTCCGCAGAAGAAACGGCGCAGGTATTGGCGGCAATCGAACAGGGCAATTTCACGGTGGCAAAAGTGAAAAAAGCGGTGGTAAAATCGCATGCACCCGCACCGTTTACAACGAGCTCTTTGCAACAAGACGCATCGACAAAGCTTGGGTTTACCGCGCCAGAAACGATGACGCTTGCACAGCACTTATACGAAGGTATTGACACGGAAAACGGCGACCATATCGCTTTCATTACGTATATGCGTACCGACTCCGTTCGTGTTTCCAAAGAGGCGCAAAACAAGGCACTTAGTAAAATCAAAGAGGTGTATGGGGAAAATTACCTGCCCGAAAAGCCCAATTTTTACGCTTCGAAAAAGGGCGCGCAGGACGCTCACGAAGCGATTCGCCCTATCGATTTGGATATGACACCTGAAAAGGCGAAGAAGTTACTTGATAGAAAGCACTTTGCACTCTATAAATTGGTGTACGAACGTTTCCTTGCTTCGCAAATGGCGGAAGCGAAATACAACAGTGCGCAAATGGAAATCGATAACAGCGGATATATCTTTAAGGCAAGCGGAAAAGTATTGCTTTTTGCAGGGTTTACGGCGGTATACCAAGACGTAGCCAAAAAGGACGACGAGGATAGCATTGACGTATCCAAGCTTTTGCCCGATTTGAAAGAGGGGGATATTCTCGACCTCGTTTCCATGCAAAAGGAACAAAAATTCACCAAACCGCCCCTTCGCTACACGGACGCGTCGCTCGTTAAAACGATGGAAGAAAAGGGGATAGGCAGACCGTCCACGTACGCTACGATTATTTCCAAACTCATGCAAAAATACGTCAAGAAAGACGGGAAATATATGGTGCCTACGGCGATTGCGTACGACGTTGTCGATATGCTTGTGAAATGCTTTATCGACGTCATGGACGTAGGCTTTACGGCGGAGATG
>JAZRRB010000078.1:0-1913 GCA_045650385.1 Candidatus Scatosoma sp.
TGAAACCCGAGGTGTATATTATAGAAAATGCGGAGAATATCAAGAGCATCCCGTCTGAAAATGATCCGCGTTGGAGAAAATTCGGCGAAGATGAATTGTGGGGACGTACGCCCGACCAACACTGCTGGTTTTGGGTAAGAAACGGCGGGGTAAATTTTGGAAAAGGTTTGCCTATTCTTAGCGTATCCACGGGTACGACGGATAATGACTGGAATGCAAGCAATCCTCAATTTATTGCGTATATAAACGGAGAAGCGGTACAGGCTTTAGACGCAAATCACCGTGAAGTTTTCCTAATGGGCAGAGAACGTGAGGACGTATTTTTGCATGCGTACAACAGTTTGTTGTTTTCGTCCAATAATTGTACAAGGATTACCTTTTCCGAATACGATGAATCGTCGTTGGATTTGTATTACGCCATCTTTGTTTTATTAAATATATTAGAATATACAGAGGTAAAAAGTAAGCAGTTTGCTTATACGCTGAAACGTTTGAATGAAATTTTAAGGGAAATTGATTTCACGTTGGCGAAAACGGAAATCTATTACGAGCAAATTCGTTTGGCGAATGACAAATTGCAAAATGAATTGTTACCCGCATTATACGATGGGTTTAATCCTACCGCATACGCAGTCGGCAGTTCACATTTGGACGTTGCGTTTTGGTGGACAACGGTTCAAACGCGAGAAAAGGCGCAAAGAACGGTTGCGACGGCGTTGGAATATATGCGTTTATTCCCCGAATATAAGTTTTTCGCTCCGCAAGCGGTTTTGTATAAATATGTACAAGAAGGGAACCCCGCTTTGTTTGAAGAAATCAAAAAGCGTGTTTTGGAAGGTCGTTGGAACGTCGAAGGTGGCACGTATGTAGAGCCTGACTGTAATTTAGTGAGCGGTGAAAGCTTTATTCGACAAATTTTATTTGGGAAAGAATTTTATAAAAAAGAGTTTGGCATAGACAGTAAAATTTGTTACATTCCCGATAGCTTTGGTTTTTCGGGCGCTTTGCCGCAAATATTAAAAAAGAGTGGCTTAAACAACTTTATAACGTCGAAAATTAGCTGGAACGACACGGAAGAATTCCCTTACGACTTATTTGCATGGGAAGGAATTGACGGCAGTAGAGTAACGGCGAATTTTATTACGACCAAAAAGACGGATAAGCTGTCTTCTCGCGACCGTACGTTCGGGAAAGAATTTATAGAACAAAGTTTGGGTGAGGCGAATGCACGCACCAATTACGGTCCGTTTGCACATCCGGAAGTCGTTACCGGTGCGTATGAAAACTTCAAACAGAAAGATAAGAGCGACGATTTTTTGTACATATACGGATTTAGCGATGGAGGCGGTGGCCCCAATCTCGCGCATATCAAATCTTTTCAAACGATGGAAAAGAGTATTCGTAATTGTCCACGAACGAAATTTGCTACGCTTAACGAGTTTGTTGATAAGCTCAACGAAAATATTAAGGGCGAGGTATTGGACGTTTGGAAAGGGGAGTTGTATTTGCAGTTCCACCGTGGTACGTTGACCTCTATGGGCGAAATAAAGCGCGCAAATCGAAAGGCGGAAATTGCCTTAATGAATTTGGAATTTTTATGTGCTTGGAACAGCTTAAACTCGGACATGGTATATCCAAAACAGGAAATTAACCGTATTTGGGAAACAGTGCTGGTCAATCAATTTCACGATATTTTACCTGGTTCAACGATAGAAGCTCAATATGATATAACTCGAAAGGAATACATAAACGCATTTACGGAAATCGAAGAAATGACGAGGGTACAGGAAGAATTTCTTTGCAGGGATATGTCGGGGGAATACGCCGTATTCAATCCCCATTCTTTTGCTGTAAGCGATTACGTGGAAATTGACGGGGAATATCATTACGTGGAAAACATTCCGTCGAAAGGC
>JAZRRB010000079.1:0-4970 GCA_045650385.1 Candidatus Scatosoma sp.
GCTTAATCATGAGGAAATCGTTGGCTCCGTTGCGGGTGACGATACGTTATTGATTGTTTGCGTAGACAACGAATGTGCAGCGCTTGTCGTAGAAAGAATTATGGAGTTTATTAAGTAAAGCGTAGGAAAAGATATGTTAGCAAGGCTTACCATAAACAACGTGGCGTTGATAGAACGCGCGGATATACAATTTTCCGAAGGATTAAACGTGCTTTCAGGGGAAACGGGTGCAGGGAAATCGGTCATTCTCGACTCGGTCAATTTTGTGTTAGGCGCGAAAGCGGATCGTTCTATGATTCGTTATGGCGAAACCGAATGTATGGTAAAAGCGGTGTTTTACGTTGCGGAAACCTCAAAAGCCGTAGAGGTCTTGTGGGAAATGGATATCGAAACGGAGGGAGAGATTATTATTTCCCGTAAGTTTTCGGATGCTGGCAAGAATACGATAAAATTAAACGGGAATACCGTTACAGCTGCAACGCTTAGACGGGTAACCGATTCGCTTGTGGACGTGCATGGACAAAGCGAGCATTTCTTTTTATTAAAAGAAAGCAATCAGTTAAAAACGCTCGATAGCGTTGTTGGCGAAGCGTTATATTTGCAAAAGGCAAGCTTGTCTGAATTGTTAAAACGCAAACGTGAGGCGAAAAATCAAATCGCTATGCTTGGCGGCGACGAACAAGAACGAAGCAGGCGCTTGGACGTATTATCCTATCAGTTAGACGAAATTCGCTCGGTGGATATACAAGAGGGCGAGGAAGAAGAACTGCTCGTTAAACGAAATAAGATAAATAACTTGGAAAAAATCATTTTTGCACTTCGCGATGCAATTGGCGCGCTTTCAGGTGACGGCGGTTCGTTGGATTGCTTGCGCATAGCAAAACGCTCGATTTCCACAATTTCAGCTTTCGATACAACTTATGAAGAAGTTTGTGAAAGATTGGACACGATTGCAGGGGATTGTGAGGACGTTGCCGACACGCTTTCCGATTGGAGTGAAGAACTGTATTTTGACGAAAACGAAGCGCAAGAGGTAGAAAGTAGATTAGACGCCATCCGCTCCTTAAAACGCAAATACGGCGCAAATAAAGCGGAAATAGACGCCTATTTAGAAAAGATTCAAGCGGAATACGATTTATTGTCTGATTGCGAAGGACAATACGCTGCGTTGAGTGCTGAAATCGCGAAAATCGATAAGAAAATTTACGCCGTTTGTAAAGAAATTACCGCTTTACGTAAACAATACGGAGAGGCGTTTTGCAAACGTGTCACAGAAGAATTAAAAACATTGAATATCGCCAGTGCGCAGTTTTCCATTGAGTTTACGCCGTACGAAGCAACAGACGTAGATAAGGCAAATAGCAACGGTTTGGATAACGTTCAATTTCTCTTCTCGGCAAACGCAGGCGAGCCGATGAAACCGCTTGGAAAAATTATCAGCGGCGGTGAAATGAGTCGCTTCATGTTGGCTGTCAAAACACAGCTTTCGGACGTAAACGAAATTTCCACTTATATTTTCGATGAAATTGACGCAGGCATTAGCGGTAAAACGGCAAAAGTCGTAGGCGAAAAATTGGCTAAAATCGCAAAAAATACGCAAATTATCGCCGTGTCGCACTTGGCGCAAATCGCCGTTATGAGCGACGACGAATTCTTAATCGAAAAACGAGAAGAAAACGGCAAAACTTTGACGAACGTTATTGCCTTAAACGAGGACAGCAAATTGCAAGAAATCGTACGTTTGCTTGGCGGTACGGATAACGACGAGTTCGCGAAAAAACACGCACAGGAACTTTTAGAACAAGCAAAAGAATATAAAAAAGCCTTATAAATCTACAATTCAATAGAGAATAAAAACGCTCAATTTGCGCAAATTATCCTGTATACGGAGGAATTTATGCGTAAATTGAGTTTTTTTGCTTTTGGAATGATATCAAGCGCGTTTATTTTGAGCGGTAACGCAACAGTTTCCATCGCCAAAGCGGACGCGCCGATTGTATATATAGGCGGTATGGCGGCAGGGTTTACCTTGCAATCGGGCGGTGTACAAGTCGTCGGGCTTTGCGAGGTAATGACGGATAACGGCGTCCGCGCGCCGGCTACAAACGCAGGTATCCGCTCTGGCGACCATATTGTAAAAGTGGAGGGCATTGCCATTGATAGTATAACGAAATTAAACGAAATCGTTGATAAAAGTAAGGGAGGCGAAATAAAAGTAGAAGTACGTCGTGGTAGCGAATTAATGTGTTTTCCCGTAAATCCTGCCAAAGACAAGACCACCAACCGATATAAAATCGGGATTTTAGCAAGAGATAGCGTATCGGGGATAGGAACGGTTACCTATATCGATCAAACAAATAAACGTTTTGGCGCATTAGGACATGCCGTAACAGGGGAAAACAAGCAGGAATTAACCGTTTCCACAGGTTTTATTTATTCTTGCAGCATCGTAGGGGTTAGCAAAGGCGTTCGAGGGAAAGCAGGCGAACTGCGCGGTATGTTTTTGAACGATAAAACGTTTGGAACAGCGGAAAAATTATGTCATTGCGGTATTTTTGGCACAATATCCGATAATTTTGATACCGACGGATTAAAACGTACTTTGATTGATTCGGAAAGCGTAACGCCTGGAAAAGCGTTTATATATTCTACGGTAAACGGGATTATGCCGCAACGTTATTCCATTGAAATTATAAAAGTCGATAAAAACAATAAAGAAAATAAAAATTACGTCATTAAAGTGACGGATAGCGAATTGATTGAACAAACAGGGGGCATCGTCCAAGGAATGAGCGGTAGCCCGATTATTCAAAACGACAAATTGGTAGGGGCTGTAACACACGTATTTTTGAATGACCCTACGCGTGGATACGGTATTGATATCCAAACAATGATTCAAGAATAAATCTTTGCTATGCTACGCATAATAATTATGCTTGGCATAGCTATTTTTATTGAGGGAGGATGATTTTGTGAAAAAGACGAGTATAGCCGCTTGGTTAGCTGCTGGCGTTTGTTTAGGCTTTTACGGCATAAAATTACAAGAAAAAGCCGTTTTCGCGGAGATAGATAAAGAACAAGCTGTTTCGATTGCGGTAAATAGCGAGCAAAATAGCGTGGATTCCTTGCAAATTCGCGCAAAATCGGCATATTTGATGGATTATGCCACGGGAACGCCCGTATACGCGCAAAACGAAAAAGCGCATTTGCCGATTGCCAGCATGTGTAAAATCATGACGTTAATTTTGACATTCGACGCTATCAACGAGGGCATCATCGATATGGAAGAAGAGATAACGGTCAGCGAAAAGGCAGCTTCTATGGGTGGTTCTCAGGTGTTTTTAGAAGCAAACGCCAAATATAAAGTTAAAGAACTGATTAAAAGTATCGTGGTATGTTCTGCCAACGACAGTTGCGTAGCTTTAGCGGAAAAAATATGCGGTAGTGAAAGTGTTTTTACCGATAAAATGAACGTTAAAGCCAAAGAATTGGGCGCAAACGACACACTTTTTGCCAATTGTACGGGTTTACCCAAAGAACCGCAGTATTCTTGCGCAAAAGACGTAGGCATTATGTTAAAAGAACTGTTAAATCATGGGGAATATTTCCAATTTGGAAAGGTTTGGATGGATAAATTTTCTCACCCCAAGGGAAGATTTACGGAAATCACCAATACGAATAAACTCGTTCGTTTTTACGAGGGTTGCGACGGGGGGAAGACGGGATTTACCAATCAAGCAGGTTTTTGTCTTGCTGCCACCGCAAAACGCGGTGATATGCGCGTAATTTCCGTAATTATCGGTGCGGAAAACAGTTCAAACCGTTTTGAGGACACGAAAACTATGTTCAATTATGCGTTTGCAAATTATTCCGCAAAACCCGTTTTAGAAGCGAACGTCTCTTTGGAAAGTACCGTTAAAGTAAACGGTGGGAAGGAAAAAGAATTGACGGTAGCACCAGCGCGTTCCTCGTTTGTATTTTGTAAAAAAGGCGAAAAGCCAAACGTAACGATTGAAACGCGTTACGATGCTATTTCCGCACCCGTTAAAAAGGGCGAAAGCGTGGGGGAAATTTACGTGTATAAAGACGGTGTCGAGATAGACAAGGTGACATTGGTTGCGACAAAGGATATAGAAAAGGCAAATCTATTCGATAGGTGGCGTGAGGTTGCAAGAGGTTGGAACGCTCGTAATAATTAAACTTGCTATCCGTTTTTGCATATTTTATTGCAAAAACGGATTTTCTTTTGAAAAAACATGTTCGTGTTCTTGCAATTTATTGATAAATTTGATACAATAAATACGTATTCTTTTATTTCAAGGAAATAAAAACGTTATGAACGAAAGAGAAACATTAAAAGTAAACGAAAAAGGGAATTTGGAAATAGGCGGTGCGGACTGTGTGGAGCTTGCCAATCGTTTTGGTACGCCGTTATACCTTTTCGACGAAGCGTATATCCGTAAAATGATGCGCGTGTATAGGGATACTCTTGCGGAAAAATACGAAGGAAAAGGCATGGTATTGTATGCCTCAAAAGCTTTTTCCTGCCAAGCGATTTACCGCATTGCCGACGAAGAAAATATCGGTATCGACGTCGTTTCGGGCGGAGAATTGTATACCGCGCTCAAAGCCGGTTTCCCTGCGGAAAAAATTTATATGCACGGAAACAATAAACTCGATTACGAAATCGGGGAAGCGTTGGATGCAGGCGTTGGTTGTATCGTAGCGGACGCGTATTCGGAAATAGATAAAATCGATGCGGAGGCGCAAAAACGAGGGATTGTACAAACGATTTTATTGCGTATCAACCCCGGCATTGAAGCGCATACGCATGCGTTCGTGCAAACGGCTACAACGGACAGTAAATTCGGTTTTTCTATCTCCGACGGTACCGCGGAAAAAGCAACAGCTTATGCTTGCGCAAAAAAGCACGTGCATTTGGCTGGGTATCATTGCCATATCGGCTCGCA
>JAZRRB010000080.1:0-2960 GCA_045650385.1 Candidatus Scatosoma sp.
CGGTGGTGATAACACGCAAGGCGGTGGTGATAACACGCAAGGCGGTGGTAATACCGAAGACGGTGGTAATACGCAAAAGCCCGAAAAGACAAAACTTGAAACGCCCGTGGTAACGATTGATGAAAACGGTTTGGCAACGTGGGAAGAAGTGGAAGGTGCAACGGCTTACTATTACGCGTATACCCTTCAACAGTCCACTGAAAAAAAGACGACGGGGCGCTCGTTACAACTTAAAGCTGGGGACTCTATCTACGTGCGAGCTGTAAGCGATGACGAAAATTATATCGGAAGTGAATATTCTGAAGGAAAAACGTACATAGAACAGTTGGGTACGCCCGACGTGGAACTCGATGGCAACGTGGCAAGCTGGGGCGAAGTGGAAAACGCAAGCGGGTATATCCTTAGTATCAACGGTACGGAATCGCAAGTGTCTAAAGATACGTTTACGAAGACGCTTAACGATGGCGAAACGATTAAGGTAAAAGCGAAAGGCAATACTACGCATTATAGCAATAGTGAGTGGTCGAAAGCCGAAACGTTTAATAAAGTAGCGCTTCAAGCGCCGCAAGTATCGATTACGGACAACGTAGTAAGCTGGACGGAAGTAACGTCTGCTACGGGTTATATCGTCTATGTAAACGGTACGCCCAACGAAGTATCTAAAACGACGTTTACGTATACACTTAATGAAACGGCAACGGTAAAAGTAGTTGCGAAAGGTGACGGCGTTATCAATAGCAACAGCTCTGAATCCAACGAAGTATCTTGGACGAAACCTGCGGTTGCGCTTGGTGTGCCCACGTTGAAGACTGATAAGGCAACGGGCGTTGTGAGCTGGAATGCGGTAGACAATGCGAGCGGTTACGTTTATAAGGTAGGAGAAAACGGCACGGAACAAACTACGACGAGTACGAGCGTGACGATAACGACGAGCGATACGGTGTACGTAAAAGCGAAAGGCGACGGCGCAAGTTATGAGGATGGCGATTGGGCACAAATAGAGCATATTGCGCCCGTTGTGTTGAATAACTGCGAATACGTTGGCGGTTGGATGGAAGCCAACATAACGCCTACGCTTTCTACCGATGAGAAGACGGTGCTGGAAGGCACGTATTCCATTAAATTGGAGTTTTCCGGTTGGGGCTGGTTTAATATTTACTTTAGAGACAGTGGCGCGAACCCGATTTCATCGGCTTCTTTGCAACAACAATATCAATATATTCAGTTGAATATCTATTCTTCAACCGAAGGTATAAATATTTACTTTGGGAATCAAAGCACGGTTGCGGTCTTATTGTCGGAAGGGATGAACACGGTAACGTTGAACGTAGACGAGCTTATTGCAAACGGTACGATGGGTGCAACGAACGGTGCAGCAACGTTCTATGCAGGCGGCGCGTGCAACTTATGGATTGACAACGTTGTCGGTATATGTAAGTAATATTGTCGTATTGAAAAAGGAAAACAACCCATAAAATTCGGCGGACGTAAAATAATGCGTCCGCCGATTGGTTATTATTGGGCAAAAAACGAAAATGAAAAATTCACAAAATTTTTTCTAAAAAGCTTTCAAAAAAGATTGACAAGGGGTGGAAAGTATGATAAACTCTATATACGCGCCTGAAAATAGGGTGTAATTTTTTTGTATGGAGTTTTACTATGGCAACCAAAACGGCAAGAGCCAAAATTACGTTTGAATGTACCGAATGCAAGCATAGAAACTATGACAGCATTAAGAACAAAAAGAACGATCCTGACAGACTTGTTCTTTCTAAATACTGCCCGTTCTGCAAAAAGCATACGGAACACAAAGAATCCAAATAATTCGATTGCGCACGCGTATTAATATAATATGGCGCGCGCGTATGGAGAAAAGTAATGGCGAACAACGCAACAAAATCGAAAAACAAAAGACCGAACTGGTTTCGTCGTGTAGGCGCAAAGTTTAAGGAAACGTTTTCCGAACTCAAAAGAGTAACTTGGCCGAAACTTCCTACCGTTTTGAAAACGACGGGCGTCGTACTTACGATTGTTCTTTCGTTCTTGGTAGTGGTTACGGGTGTGGACAGCCTTCTTGGCTGGCTGCTTAGTTTGCTTTAATTAAGGAGACGAGCATTATGCCTATGAACGAAGAACCCAAGTGGTATATTCTGCATACCTATTCCGGATACGAAGCGATGGTAAAAGACAGCCTGGAAAAGTTGATTGAAAACAACAACTTGGGCGATTATATCGTCGATTTGAAAATCCCTATGGAACAGGTAATCGAGGAAAAGAACGGCAAACGCAAGATTGTCGAAAGAAAACTTTTGCCTTGTTACGTCTTTATTAAGATGATTTATACCAACCAAATTTGGTATTACGTTACGAGCACGCGCGGTGTAACCGGTTTCTGCGGCCCTCAGGGCAGACCGAAACCCATGAGCGCGGACGAAATCCGCAAAATGCACCTTGAAGATCCCGTTTGCACGGAACAGTTCCAGGTGGGCGATACCGTAACGGTGGAAGACGGACCTTTGAACGGCTTTATCGGTACGATTAAAGAAATCAACGATACCGCGAAAAAGGCGAGAATCGTCACCAACATGTTTGGTAGAAGCACGGAAGTGGAAGTGGAATACGTACAAATTCGTAAAGTAGAAGCGACCATTCCCGAAGCAAGCGAGGAAGAAGCAGAGTAACCTCGTCAAAAGTCCGTAAAACGGAATTCCGTTTTACGGCATATTAACGCGTTAAAAAGTGGGAGAAGTATCAAATATTTTTCAGGGTACTTTGTCAAAACCACAATAGGAGAAAATATTTATGGCTAAGAAAATCACAGCAGTCGTAAAATTGCAGCTTCCCGCAGGGAAAGCGACACCGGCCCCTCCCGTAGGTTCTACGCTTGGTCCGTTCGGTATCAACCTTCCCGGATTCACGAAGGAATTCAATGCAAAAACGGCAGACAAACCCGGTCTCAT
>JAZRRB010000081.1:0-3098 GCA_045650385.1 Candidatus Scatosoma sp.
TTTACCGTTTAATAAAATTTCACGTATCGCCTCGGAAATCTTTCCGCCGCCCGGTTCTCTCGTGAACACGTGGGGGATTCCCTTTTCCGTCAAATACGCGCTTAAAAGTTTCAACTGCGTACTCTTTCCGCAACCGTCGCAACCTTCAAAAGTAATAAACTTGCCTTTCATATCTTATTCCTCTTCTTTCGTTTTGAACACCGAAATTTTGTTTTCTTTTAACCCAAATACATTATCCGCTTTTTGCAAAAGCGCAATCTTCTCTTTCGTAATCACTTCTCCCACGCAAAGCAGGGGGGTGCAAGGGGGGAACAGCCCACAATTTTCAGCGCATACCTGCCCCGCGCTTTTTTCTATCTCCACCCACGTCTTTTTCCCTGTTTTTTGCAAAAACAAGGGGGTAGGTGCGTCTTCAACCGCCTCATATGGGTATTTTTCAAACAACGCGGAAAGCCGCTTTTTCAAAAGCAAAAATTCCCTTTTCTTCGTCGCAGGGGAAAGGTAGAACGTAACGACGTTCCCATCGCAAAATTCCGCATACATGCCTTTTGCTTGCATTTTTTCGTATACCGCAAACGCGTTTTCGCCAAAAAGCGCGCAAACCTTCGTCCAATCCCCGCCCGTATATAAGCGCGGCTCTGCCTTTTTCCAAGCGACAACTTGCTTTTCCAGCCACTCGTTTTGAGGGTATTTCACCGCGTATTCTACGCTTGCCATAATCGGATAGGAAGGGCTGCTTGTACGGAAAATATTTACGGCGGCGTTTAATGCATTGGCAAGCGTTTGCCCCTTAGCGCAAACCACCGCGCCTTGGGTGAGCGCAGGCAAGCTTTTATGTACGCCGTCCACCCACAAATCGGCATACGCGCCTGCATAAAGCGGTTTTTCGTTATGCAAATGCCCACCGTGCGCGCCGTCTATCAGCAACAACATATTCTTCTCTTCGCAATACGTGCGTATCGCGCGCAAATCGGGGATGTTTCCGTAATAATCGGGGGAAGTGATAATAAGCGCATCCGCTTCCACTCCCTCTAAATCAGCCACCGTAACAGGTAAGGGAATACCGTTTTGCGTTTTGTTTGAAATGACGACAGGGACAATACCCAGCGCCACACAGCCGTTGAACACGCTTTTATGCGCGTTTTGAAATACCGCCAAACGCCGCACACCCATATTTTTTGCCGTAAAAAGTATCGAGAGCACGCCTATCGTGCTCCCGTCCGTGATGATATAAGCAGCGTTTGCGCCCAAAATGCGCGCAATATCCTCTTGCGCGCGCGCAATACAGCCGCGAGGTGACGCCAAATTATCGGAAAAAGATAATTCGGTAATGTCCCATTTCCCCGCTTTATGCCCGGGGGTATGGTAGGAAACGTGCTTGCTTTTCGCCGCTTTTTTCAGCATTTGATAAATATGGCAATGGGCAAGAACGCCTTTGTTTTTCAGTAGTTTACGCATACCGTTTGATGGGTTACGCCTGCGTAGGCGTTAAAGAAGCGGCAATGACCGTGTTGAGGTATAACACCGTTTCGTATTGGAAATTTTCGTCCATGTCGGGCAAAGAAAAGAGCATTACGCACATATCTTGTGCACTCATCTTCCACGTACCGTCTTCACCCTGTATTCCATAACAAACTTGTTCCTTTAACTTGTTTGCCTTGTTTTCGTCAGGGCAGATGTTCAGCACGTAATTCTTTTGGATAGGCTCGTTTTTGTCGTTGAGAATCGGTTCGCCCGTTCCATAATCTTTATACACGGCGGTTTCCAATTTCACAACGCCGTCCGCCAAGTATTTTTCAAATTGAATAAATCCGTCGCGGTATTTTTTCAAACGCGCAATCTCGTCCTTTACACCTTCTTTGATTTGCGATTCCTTTTTGAAACGCTTGTCTTTGTTTTCCTTTACACGCGCACGGAAATCGCTCTCCGCCTTCGCCTCATTTAAGGGCGCGTTTACGTAATCGCCGTTATAATAATCGTTCAAATACGCACGCGCGCTCGCTAAATACTCGTCCCAGCTAACGATATACGTATAATAACGGCTAAGAAAACTTTCCACGTACGTCATTTGCAAGCCTTCTCCTTCCATTTCCGTATCGGTAATGTTAGGGATATACATCATATCCCCTTGCCCCGTCGAAAAACGGGTATCGCACATCGTATATCTAACTTCGCCTGCCGTCGCCAAATCAATATTGTCCGTTTCGATTACTTCGTAAGAAAATACGCCGTTATCAACGAGTGCGTTGTATTGATCATGGAAAGAACCGTTATCAAGCGCGCGGTTTGCGTAGTGATTGAACACGGTAAACTGTTGCGAAGGCGTAATTTTCGTCGCCGTCACAGTAAAAATGAGCGACCAAAGCACAATCAACGCCACTGCCACGCCGATGATTTTCAACCAGTCGTAGGAAAGCAATCTTCCCAATCTTTGTTTTGTGATTTTTGCATCCATCTATCTTTCCGCCTGTATCGTAGTCTTGCAAAATTCCTATGCTTATTTCTTCGGCTTCATCGTCGGGAAAAGGATAACGTCACGAATGGTGGAGCTATCCGTAAGAAGCATGACAAATCTATCCAAGCCCATACCCAAGCCGCCTGTGGGGGGCAAACCGTATTCAAGCGCGTTGATGAAATCTTCGTCCACTTGCGCATCGTTATTGCCTTTGGCGCGCTTTGCTTCTACCTGTTTTACCATACGTTGCTTTTGGTCGATAGGATCGTTAAGTTCGGAGAACGCGTTGCCGTATTCGTGACCGCAAATAAAGTATTCAAAACGTTCGGTAAACGCAGGGTTAGAGGGTTTGCGTTTTGCCAAAGGGGAGTTCTCCACGGGATAATCGTAAATAACGGTGGGTTGAATAAGCTTATCCTCTACGAACGCGTCGAACAGTTCGATAAGTACCCAGCCTTTCGTTGCGTTTTCGTGTTCGAGTTCCACGCCCAAGCCTTTTGCCGCCGCGCGTGCGTCCTCGTCCGTTGCCCAATCGTTATAATCAACGCCGGCGTATTTTTTCACTGCTTCCGCCATGGTGAGTCTTTCACAGTTGCCCATGTGGATTTCCGTGCCTTGGTAGGTGATATCCAGCGTTCCGCAT
>JAZRRB010000082.1:0-9002 GCA_045650385.1 Candidatus Scatosoma sp.
CTATCCGCACGGCGTAACGTTCTAAAAGGGGCATTTCTCTATCCGCCACGTACAAGCGGTAGCGATAGGTTTTCCGTTTCGCGCTACGGTTACAATCGAACGTTTCTTCCGCCGACCAACCCTCTAACGCGCGCACGGTGGGCGGCAACAATCGATTTATACAATCGGGCATTTTTTGCGGTGGCACGGACAGTTCCGCATCGAAATGACAGGTTTGCCCTGCCGCATGCACGCCTGCGTCCGTCCTGCCGCTTGCCGTCACTTTAATCGTTTTCCCAAACGCTTCTTGCAAAGCCGTTTCCAAGGTTTCTTGCACGGTTAACGCGTTCTTTTGGCATTGCCAACCGGCATAATCCGTTCCGTCATAAGCAATTTTCAATACGTACCGCATACGCACCTCAAATGATTGCAGGCAGGTATATTTTCATCACGATTACCCCTGCAAGCAAACTGCCCATCAACAAGAACGCAATCAAATCGCGCCACGTAAATTTCAGTTTTTTATATTTCGTACGTTTTTTACTACCCGAATAGCAACGTGCGTCCATCGCATCGCCAAGTTCGTCCGCGCGACGGATAGCACTGATTAAAAGCGGAATCAAAATGGGCGTAATCGACTTAATCCGTTTGAACAGTCCACCCGATTCGAAATCCGTTCCGCGCGCTTTTTGCGCGTTCATGATACGTCCCGTTTCGTCCGTTAATATAGGGATAAAACGCAGTGCAATCGACATAATAAGCGCAAGCTCGTGCACGGGGAAACGAATCCATTTCAAGGGCAAAAGCAAGCCTTCCAACCCGTCCGTAAGCGATACGGGCGTTGTCGTAAGCGTAAGCAGGGACGAACCGAGCACAAGCAAGAATAATCTCGCCGCCAAAAACAGCGTAAAGTACACGGCTTCCCACGTGAGGAAGAAATTCTCCCAAATCCGCGTTTGACCTTTATAGAAAAACAAATTGAGTATCGCCGTAAAAAGCACCAAGAAGATGACCGCCCGAACGGAACGAAGCAAGCTTCTAATAGGCACGCCCGAAAAGGCGGCGACAAGCAAGAACACGAACGCGCACGCGCCAAGTGCGTAAAAGCTCTTGGAAAGGAATATCGCAACGATATACACAATCAAGAACATAAGCTTCATGCGCGGATCGCATTTATGCACGAAAGATTTAGAGGGGTAATATTGCCCGAACGCCACTTCACGCATGTTCGCCACCCCCTATTTCCGTCGATATCCCCCGACACGCAAGCGTTTTTTCAACGAAATCTACCGCTTTCAAATCGCAATCGATATCCACGTTTTTCTCTTTTAACGCATGGATAAGTTTCGCCGTGAACGGCACGTCTAACCCTGCCTCTACGGCATAGTTCCCCTCTAAGAAAAGTGCCTTGGGCGAGCCCGTTGCCAATACCTTTCCCTCGGAGAAAATTGCCGCGTGCGTGCAATTTTCCGCAATCTCGTCCATGTCGTGCGAAACGATAATTACCGTCTTACACCAATCGTTATGAATTTTATGGAGCAAAGACATAATCTCTTCTTTCCCCAAAGGATCTAACCCTGCCGCAGGTTCGTCCAAAACCAAAATCTCCGGTTTGGTAACGATAACCCCTGCAATCGCCACACGGCGGCGTTGACCACCGGAAAGCTCGAACGGGGAACGGTTTTTCACCTCTTCATAGGAAAGCCCCACCGTTTCTATCGCTTCTTTTACCGCTTCTTTTACTTCCGTTTCCGTCATGTCTTTGCGGAAATTTTTCAAACCAAACGCTACGTCGTCGAATACCGTTTCCGCAAACAACTGATATTCGGGGTATTGAAACACCATACCCACGTCTTTTCGCAAAGCAAGGAAATCCGTCTGCTTATTAGAAAGGTCGTACCCGTTCACTATCAACGTCGTTTTCGGCACGTCCACCGCATTTTTCTTGCGCTTTTTCTCTTTATATTTCTTTTCCGCCGTTGGTAATTTTATCAGCGCGTTCAAATGCTGTACAAACGTCGATTTTCCGCTGCCCGTATGCCCGATTACGCCAAAAAACGAACCGCTGGGCACGTGTAAATCCACGCCGCAAAGCGCGTGTGTGGAAAACACCGATTTGGCATCGTAAGTGTAGGAAAGGTTTTCACATACAATCTCCCCTTTGCCTTCTATCGAAGTCAAAGGCGTAGGCGCTTGCTTTTCTATCGATGAGCGCGTACATGCCCCCGTCGTTTTTTGCGCAATTTGCGTTGCAATCTCTTCCACCAAGAAGGAATCCTCGATATCCAAACCGCCCTTTTTGAGCGCCCTGCATACCTTTAACGCGTGCGGAAGCGCAAGCGAATACGTTTTCAATTCCTCTTCCCTCGATAAAATTTCTTGCGGTTTGCCTTCCATCACGATTTTGCCGTGATCCATAACCAGCGCCCTATCCGCAAGCATTGCTTCTTCGGGAAAATGAGTAATTAAGAGTACGGTAATACCCTCTTCTTTATTCAATTTATAAACGACGTCGAGCACTTCTTTGCGCCCACGAGGATCGAGCATTGCCGTCGATTCGTCCAAAATCATAATGCGCGGTTTCAACGCCAAAACGCCTGCAATGGCAATGCGTTGTTTTTGGCCGCCCGAAAGGCGCGTCGTCATGGCATTACGATATTCTTCCATGCCCACCGCTTTCAATGCAAAATCGATACGTTCCCCAATCTCTTTACGCGGCATACCCACGTTTTCAGGCCCAAACGCCACGTCGTCCTCTACGATTGAAGCCACCGTTTGGTTGTCGGGGTTTTGGAAAACAATCCCCACGTTTTTACGCACTTCAAATACGTTTTTATCGTCGCATGCGTCTATACCCAGCACGGTGATATTCCCCGATTGCGGCGAGAGTAAACCGTTTGTCAAACGCGCCAACGTCGATTTTCCGCTACCGTTATGCCCCAATACCGCAACAAATTCGCCCTCTTCTACGGTAAGGTCGATTCCGTTCAACGAAAAAGTCGGGCGCTCGGCAAATAACCCGTCGTCCGTCGTTTCCTCATCCTCATAGGAAAAATATACTTCTTCAAACTTAATCGCTTCCATACTTACCCTAAAAGCCTTTTATACCATCTTTATTATAGCAAACTTTTTCACCGAATACAATGAAAATACGGTGAAATTATCGTCACCTTATTTCCCCAATGCACGCACAGTGTACGTTTCGCCGCCTTTTTTCACGCTGACAATAATACTGCCCTGTGTATCCGTGCGATGCACCGTTGCTTCTTTTTCACGCAAACGCCCTAACGTATCCTCGTCAGGGTGTCCGTACGTATTTTCCCCACACGATATTATCGCCGTTTCCACACCTATTATAGACAAAAGTTCTAACGATGTGGAGTTTTTCGAGCCATGATGCCCCACCTTCAAAATCTCGGTATCCGATATATCCACCGATAAAATACCAGCCTCTTGCGATTGCGCCAAAATCTTTTCTTTTTCCGAGGGCAAATCCCCTGTAAACAGCGTCCCCACACCGTTATATTCTAAAAACAACACCGCCGAATATTCGTTGGAAACCTCGTCGAAGTTCCCCTTGGAATACAACGTATTTTCCACGTCGTACGCATAGGGATGTAAGAATACAAACGAATAATTTTCTCCGCTTAATTTCAAACCGTTTTTTGCGTATGCAACGCTACATCCCTCTTCCGCTTTGAGCGCCGTATAAAATTGCGCGTACTGCGTATTCACCGTTTCGCTCGCCAAAGGGATATAGGCGTTTTTCACGTCCAAACAATCCAGCACAACGTCTAACGAGCCGCAATGGTCCTCGTCTGCGTGCGTGAGGATTAGGTAATCTATCTTTTCAATTTCCAGCGCGTACAAATACCGCATCAAAGCGTATTCGCTATCCTTCGAAGGATTACCGCCGTCTATTAACGCCACTTTTCCGTCGGGCAATTCTATCACCGTCGCATCGCCCTGCCCCACGTCGAGAAAATGTATCCGCATTTCCCCGTCCGCGCGTTTATCCACCTTAGGCAACGATATGCGGTATTTCCAAGACCACGAGGGGATGAATACGGAGAGTAACGCGCACGTCAAAACAGCCGCGATAACGATAAAAAGTATCGTTAATTTCAGCTTCTTCCATTTCTTATCCGCTTTCTTTTTCTCCGCCGCGAAACCCATTTATTTCCCTTTTATTTATTCTACTTTTCTTGCTTGCGCTTTTTCAATACTCGCAAATACTTCTTTTAATGCGTCCGTTTCGTAATCTTCAATTCTTCCCGCGTCCGCAAGCGTGGAAATTTTCGCATCCAACGGCATACGCGCCACCGCAGGAATACCGTATTCACGCGCGATTTCTTCTGCGTGACTATGTCCGAATACCTCTATCTTCTTACCACAATCGGGGCAGGAAAGATAGCTCATATTTTCCACAAGTCCCAAGACAGGCACGTTCATCATTTGCGCCATGTTCACCGCTTTTTCCACTACCATCTTTACCAAATCTTGCGGCGTGGTGACAATGACGATACCGGCAATAGGAATACTTTGGAATACCGTAAGCGGTACGTCGCCTGTTCCCGGGGGCATATCAATAAACAGCAAGTCCAAGTCCTTCCAAATAACGTCTGTCCAAAATTGCAACACCGTACCCGAAATGACCATACCGCGCCAAACAACGGGCGTCGTCGCTTCTTCCAACAACAAATTCATAGACATCATTTGAATACCCGAGGGGGAAAGTACGGTATCTATCCCCTTTTCGCTTCCCGTTGCATGTTCGTGCACGCCGAACATGTGCGGAATAGACGGGCCGGTAATATCCGCGTCCATAATCCCCACCGATTTGCCTTTCTTGTTGGCAAACGCCGCCAAAAGCGATGTGGTGAGCGATTTGCCTACGCCACCCTTACCGCTGACAACGCCGATTACTTTTTTAATCGACGAGGATTTATGCGCTTCTTTTAAGAAACTTTCTTTTTTTCGAGAGCCGCAAGTAGAGGACGAGCAACTCGAACAATTATGCGTACAATTTTCAGACATCGTATATCTCCTTTTACCAAGCCAAAAAAACAAAACTTGGTACATCTTTTTAATTATACCCCTTTTGCGGTTTTTTGTCAATGTTTTCCAAAGGAAAACAGGGATGTAAAAATTCTTTTTCGGCAAAATGCGACAAGGAAAAACACAATCACGAAAAAATACCGCTAAAAACGGTTGCTTTTCATTAAAAAATACGATATAATATAAAGGCTGCGCGTAGGTGGGGAGCTAGCGGCACCCTGCATCCGAAATCCGCTATACGGAGCCGAACGCCTTTCTCGACGACGTTTATGGAAGGTCTGCGCGCCGTAAGGAATGTTGATAGCAAGGTCTTATGCAACGCAATGCCGTGAACCGTGTCAGGACGGGAACGTAGCAGCACTAAGCGGAAGTTTGCGTGTGCCATAAGGTAGCTTTGCAGGAGTCACCTGCGGCGTTAACGCTTCGGTAAATTTCGGCAAAAAAGGATCGCGCAGTTTTTTTATTGCAAAAAAGCGGAAGGGTTATACCAAATTGATTTTGGTATAACCCTTCTTTATCTTTAGGCAAAATTCGTTTCCGTATCTTGCCGACAAATACAGTATCGGCAAAATACGCCCGTCTATTCCTTTTATTCTTTATTTTTCTTTTTTAGTTCGTTGGGAATTATTTCCTCTTTCTTGCCCCGAATATCCAGCCCGTCCGTAGACTTATCCTCTAAAACAACCCCGCGTTGCACCGTTGCATAACCATACTTTTCACGAATCTTTGCCACCGCGTTTTCCGCGCGCTCCTTCTTTTCGTACGATACACCCCCTACCGTTTCTTGGATAAACCCGTCTAACGTCAGCTGTTCTACGTGATAATCGAACCCCGAAACAGATACCCCTAAAAGGCGTACTTTCGTGCCAAGCGGACAATGCTGACAAAAAAGTTCGTACGCGGCTTTGGCGATATCGCCGCAAAGCATGGTTGGGGATACCTTCGTTTGCCAACCGCTAAATTCCAAATCCGATTTCCGCACGACGAGATGTACCGTGTTCGCCCTTCCCACGTCCGCCGCTCTTTGACGGGAAGAAACGCTTTCCGCCAAAGCGTATATCCAACGCTTCACCTCTTCCCTATCCGTCACGTCTTTGGCAAGCGTCAACGAATTGCCAATCGATTTCACGTCCTTTTCCGTCTTTTGCCAATGGACCTCTTCTTCGTCCTCACCGCGCGCGTAAACGCGTACCTGCCTACCCCGTTTTCCCAATAAACGGACGAGAAGCGCCTCGTCACTCTCCGCCAAATCGCCAATGGTACGGATACCGAGCGTATGTAACGTTTCTTCCGTTTTACCGCCCACCAGCCAAAGATTGGACACGGGCAAGGGGTATACGATTTCTTTGAAACGCTCTTTGGGAATCACCGTAACGGCATCCGGTTTTTTCAATTCTGAACCGAGTTTTGCAAACACCTTATTAAAACTTACACCAATGGAAACGGTTAAGCCAAGTTCCTTTTTTACCGTTTGTCTTATTTGCCGAGCAATTTCCTCGCCGCTTCCAAACAATGCCACGCTTTCGGTAACGTCCAAAGCACACTCGTCAATGCTGCACTCCTCGATTTTTTCGGTATATCGTGCGTAAATTTCACGAACCATATCCGAATAGCGTTTATACTCGTGAAAATGCGATTCCACCATTTGCAAATCGGGGCATTTTTTCAAAGCCGAATACACCGTTTCCCCCGTTTTTATCCCAAATTTTTTCGCTTCTTCGTTTTTGGCGAGTACGACGCCGTGGCGCTTTTTAGGATCGCCGCAAACGGCAAGCGGCTTGCCTTTCAGGGCAGGATTGCGCGCAATTTCCACGGATGCAAAAAAATTATTCAAATCAGAGTGCAATATCACTCTTGTCCGTTTTTCCATACACGCCCTCCTTTGCCGTAGTAAAAACGCCTTTTCATTATTTAGAAAAGGCGTCTATTTTTTATGCATAACCGTCGATACTACCGCCCGACGAGGTATATTGCAACCTAAACCAATCGCTATCCGTGTAATTCACGCCGTCGCCAATTGCTTTGAAATAAATCGTCTGCCCGTCGGTGAGCGTCAAACTGCCCTCACGTCCACCGTTTTGCACTTCACCGTCTTCACCAATCTTATAATCGTAGCGTATCGAGCCTTGGCATTTCGTCCACTCCACCAAGCCCGTAGACGAATTCAAATGCACACTGCCTTGCGCCACCGTCAATTTTTTAGGTTCATACTTAAACGTTCCCCAAAGCCCCGTAACGCACGTCTTGTTGTCCCCAACAGCCCTTACGTAAATGGTACAATGCTTCGTCAGCGTTATTGAAGTTTCCGTCATCGATTGCGGCGTTTCGTTCAGCGTGAATTTATATTCATACGCTACTGCACCGTCTATTGCACCCCAAGAAAGCACGCCGCCCGTAAAGGTAAATTGAGGTTTTTTCAATTGCGGCGCGTTATAAGTTGCCCCAATCGACCAATCGCTATCCAAATGATAAATATTATCGCCCACCGCTTTCACGTATAACGTTTGCGCATGGAATAATGTAATGGACGTACCGCTTATCGCCTGTTCTTCCCCTGTTTCGCCTATTTTATAAACGTAAGACACCGCATTATCAATCGCCGCCCAGCTTGCCACATTTCCTTCCAGCTTGATTGTAGGAATCGTGAGCGCATTGATACGATACGTTCTTTCTACCGACCATGCACTATCCAAAGCCGTTGCGCCGTTGCCTATCGCTTTCACCACTATTTTATCGTTCTGTTCAAGAATCACCGATAAATCCGTAGTGTTTTTTTCTTCCCCGTCATTGATTTTATACGCGTAACTTACCGCGCCGTCTATCGCCGACCATTTCGCTACGTTCCCCTCTATCTTCACTTCTGGCGCGCTAAGCGGTGACGCCGTATACGTTACCCCAACCGACCAAGCGCTATCGGAATACTCTTTCCCATCGCCAAGCGCCTTCACGTAAACCGTTTGAGCATGCGTAAGATTAACAAATAAATTTGTAGACGGTTTTTCTTCACCGCTTTCACCTATTTTATATTTATATCCGCTTGCGTTTTCCACAGCGCTCCAATACGCTCTATTTCCGTCAAGAAGCACTGTCGGCGCAGTTAATTGAACGGTTTGCCCTTCCGAACTTCCATCGTCGGTATTATCGCCGTCGGTATTATCGCCGGGTTGTTCCGTATTTGTATTACCGTTATCCCCCGCATTATCCCCGTCGGAATCATCGCGGCAAGCGCTCGCGCCAACGGCAAACGCTGCACAGGTAATTAACGATAACAGAAAATACAATATTTTTTTCATGCGTTTTACCCCAGTTTTTATTACAACATTATTGTAACATGGAAAAACGCCTTTGTCAACCCCCTTTTTTGGTGATAAATACCGCTTTTCTATCTTTTAACCTACCCAAGCGCCACGTCTAACGTCATCATTAACATAAATCCTATCAGTACTCCCCACGCGCCAATAGACGTTTGCGTTTTGGAATCGGGAATCAAATCTTCCGCCGCCACAAAAATCATTGCTCCTGCAGAAAAGGCAAGTAACCACGGCTGTATAACCTCCAACCACGCCACCAAAAAATAACCCAAAACCGCAAAAAACGGTTCAGGCAAACCACTCGCCGCGCCCCACAAAAACGCACGTTTTCGGCTGTTTAACGCCGTTTTCATCGGCAACGCCACCGCAACCCCTTCCGGAAAATTTTGTACGCCTATCCCAAAAGCAAGCGCCAATGCAGATATATACGCGGAAAAATTCCCCATAATCGCCGCCGAGCCGAACGCAAACCCCACGGCAAGCCCCTCGGGAATATTATGAAGCGTCACCGCCAAAAATAAGCGCGTTTGCTTTTGTAAGCCGACTTCTTTTACTCGCTTTGGGGTAACTCTACCTAAAAACAAAAGAAACAAACCGCCCAAGAACAAGCCGACAACCGCAGGAATAAAGGCAAACGAAGAAAAAGTCTTTTCC
>JAZRRB010000083.1:0-3114 GCA_045650385.1 Candidatus Scatosoma sp.
GAATTTTCTACAACACCCTCAATTTCACAGCCGTCGGAAATCAACGAATTTTTCACAACCGCATATTCGCCGTATTTGGAAGGCGCACTATCGCGTACTTTCGTATAAATATCTCTATCTCCGAACAATTCGTCACGAACGGATTTATCCAAAATTTCCATATTGTGTTTATAGTACGCCGACATGGAATCAATACCAGCATAATAATTTTTGAATTCGTACGCGTAAATCTTTAAGCTGTTCAACTGTTTAGCAAGGATATCCCCTTCGAAACTCGTAAAGCCATGCGTTACGGAATCCTCTACGAGGTTGAGCAAGAATTGACGGTTTACAACCATGACGTTGACAAAAGTATTCACCTTTTCGCCTTTTGCCACGTGCGGCGAAAGCTTGATTTCGTTTACGCGTCCTTCTTTATCCGAAGATACTGTCATGAAATCGGATTTTCTTTCGATTTCACGTTTATGCGTAACAATCGTAATATCCGCGCTCTTGCTTTCGTGATAATCGATAATTTCCGCGACGTCGAATTTTGCGATGCCGTCGCAATCCATAAGTACCACGTAATTTTCATTGCGATGATTTAAGAAACCTTGCAAACTGTTCAAAGCTTCCAATCTCGTCGTGTACAATTTATCATGTTTTTCAGAGAAAGGAGGCAAAAGAATAATACCACCGTCTTTTCTCGCCAAATCCCAATCCTTACCGCTACCGATATGGTCGATAAGCGAACGGTAGTTATTGCTTGTCATAAGCCCTACCGTAGTAATACCGGAATTCACCATATTCGAAAGCGCAAAGTCGATAATACGGTATCTACCGCCATAGGGAATAGAAGCCATCGTTCTTCTACGAACGAGTTCAGGTACGTTTTCTTCGTGCATATTGGAAAAAATAACGCCGATTGCTGAAATTGCCATAATTTATATCCTCCTTACGCCAAAATATCTTTTTCGTGTTTTTGACCTTCGCTTACGGTTACGCCGTCTGCAACGGTTAAACCTCTGCCCAAAACCACGATTTCCGCATTGGGATCTTTATCCACGCCGATTTTTGCGTTTTTGCCTACGGTTACTTCTTCATCGATAATCGAATAGGATACGGTTGCCCCGGCTTTTACCACGCTGTTTGCAAGCAAGATTGCATCTTTAACTACCGCACCTTTTTCAACGATAACGTTACTGCCGAGAACGGAATTTTCAACAACGCCGTCGATTTCACAGCCGAGTGCAATCATCGAATTTTTCACTACGCCGTTTGCCCCGATATGTTCAGGGGGAGCTAAGGGGTTACGGGAGTGAATTTTCCAAGATTTATCCCCTACGTCAAATTCAGGTTCCGTACCGAGCAAATCCATATTTGCTTGCCACAAAGAAGCCACCGTACCAACGTCTTTCCAATAGCCTTGGAAACGGTAAGATTGCATCTTTTCTCCTGCGTTGAGCATTGCAGGCAATACGTCTTTACCAAAGTCCTTAGAAGAATTGGGATTTGCATCGTCCGCTTCCAAATATTTGAAAAGTTTCTCCGCTTTGAAGATATAAATACCCATAGAAGCAAGCGTACTCTTCGGAATCTTCGGTTTTTCTTCGAATTGATAAATCGAGCCGTCGGGGTTGGTATTGAGAATACCAAAACGCGAAGCTTCGCTTAAAGGTACGTTGATGGCTGCAATCGTACAATCTGCGTTGGTCGCCTTATGTTCCGCAAGCATCGCCGCATAGTCCATTTTATAAATGTGGTCACCCGAAAGAATCAAAACGTATTCGGGATTATACATTTTCATGAAATGCATATTTTGATAAATAGCGTTTGCCGTACCTGCATACCAAGACGAACTAGTTTTCGCTTGATACGGCGACAAAATATGTACGCCACCGTACGTTCTGTCTAAATCCCAAGGTTGACCGTTACCAATATACTCATTGAGTATAAGCGGTTGATATTGCGTTAAAACGCCTACGGTATCTATCCCCGAGTTAATGCAGTTGGAAAGCGGGAAATCGATAATACGATATTTCGCGCCAAATGCAACTGCCGGTTTTGCAATATTTGTGGTGAGCGCATAAAGTCTGCTTCCTTGTCCGCCAGCCAAAAGCATTGCAACACATTCTTTCCTTCTTTGCATAAGAGAACCCCCTTTATGGTGTTAAATATTTTTTTGTAATAGTGATGACATACAAGTTTGCTACTTTATATAAATAAACCTATATATCCATTATGTATATTCTACTACATTTTTTCAAGATTATCAAGACAATTTCAAAAAAATTTTTAAGTTTTTTTAACTTTTTTCCTTGTTTTTTTATCCACTGTATCGTTCTATCAATTTTAATGGCAATTTATGCAATTTTTTAACATAATTCAACCAAAAAATATGTATTACGCCTGACGTAATAATTATGCTATGCGTAACAATATACCTATGTTAGACATAATAGCCATGAGATATATAAGAAAAATCCCCCTACTTTTTCAAGCAAGGGGATTCCCAATGTTATACATATTAAATATTTTGTTTCACAATGATTGTTTCACAAATCGGTTTGACTATTGGAGATTTGTTAAGATTTTTTCAAGATGATAGCGCAAATCCTCTATCGTTGCATTATTATCAATTTGGCATACGTTTTTCGCTTGCAAAATCGAGGCGTTTTTATCGTCGTCATAATCAAACTGCGACGCTATTTTAGCAAGTGCCAAATTTTCATCCACACCGTCCCTTTGACATATATTCTTCACCCGTTGAGCCTTATCTCGCTTGATTACAATAATTGCATCAAATAAATCTTGATAATTTCCTTCAAATAATAAAGGAACTTCTGCAAAAACAAGCACACTCTTACAATCTTGCATATTTTTTAACAAGCGCGACATAATCCTTGGATGCGCAATAGAATCCAATGTTTTCCTCGCCGCTTTATCGGAAAAAATCAGTGTACGCAACGCATTTTTATCAATAACCCCATTTTTAACCACCCCTTCAAACGTATCAGCAAGAATATTGATATATTCCTTATCAGCGTATACCTCTTGATAGATTTCATCACAGGAAAATACAGGATATCCCATATCTTTTATTATTTTACTTGCCGTGGATTTTCCACTGCCAAT
>JAZRRB010000084.1:0-5359 GCA_045650385.1 Candidatus Scatosoma sp.
CTTACCGCCTACCGCCGCCTGTACGGGAATTTCAAACAACTGACGGGGAATGGCTTCTTTCAAGTTTTCGCAAAGCATTCTGCCGCGTTCGTATGCTCTATCTTCAAACACGATAATCGACAAAGCATCGCAAATTTCGCCGTTGAGCAAGATATCCAGCTTTACAAGTTTGGAACGTTGATACCCTGCAATTTCGTAATCGAAACTTGCATACCCTTTCGTGCGCGATTTCAAGCCGTCGAAAAAGTCGTATACAATCTCGTTCAAGGGCAACGTGTATTCCAGTTTTACACGTTTCTCGTCCACGTACGTCATGTTTTTGAATACGCCGCGCTTTTCCTTGCACAAGTCCATAATCGCACCCATATAATCGGGCGGCGTATAAATTTCCGCTTTGACAATCGGTTCTTCCATGTACTCGATATCGCTCGGTTCAGGCAAGTGCGTGGGGTTATCCACGAAAAACTCTTCCCCGTTCGTCTTATGCACGAGATAGCTTACCGACGGCGCGGTGGTGATGATGTCTAAATTAAATTCCCTCTCGATGCGTTCTTGAATAATTTCCATGTGCAAAAGCCCCAAGAACCCACATCGAAAACCAAAGCCGAGCGCCACCGAATTGTCCGGTTCGAATATGAGCGACGCGTCATTGAGTTGCAATTTGAGTATCGCTTCCTTCAAATCGTTAAACTTACTCCCGTCCAGCGGATAAATACCGCAAAAGACGACGGGTTGTACTTTTTTATACCCCGGAAGCGGTTCTTTTGCAGGGCGGAGCGCACTCGTTACCGTATCGCCTACCGCCACGTCTTGAATCGATTTTATCGACGCCGCAATATACCCTACTTCGCCTGCCTTTAAGCATGCTTTGGGGAAGAGGTTGGGGGCAAACGCACCCACTTCCGTCACGTCGTACACGGTGGACGATAAAAACGTCTTGATTTTATCCCCTACTTTCACTTCGCCGTCCATGATACGGACGAACAAGATTACCCCTTTATAGTTATCGTAATAGCTATCGAAAATCAATGCCTTTAACGGCTCTTCCGTGTCCCCTTTGGGCGCAGGGAAATAATCCTTAATCGCCTCCAACAAGTCCTCGATGTTCGTGCCCTCTTTGGCGGATACGCAAGGAATCCCCTCGGCATCTAAACCGATAATTTCCTCTATTTCCTTTTTCGCCTCGTCCACGCGCGCGCTGGGCAAATCGATTTTGTTGATAACAGGCAAGATTTCCAGATTATTTTCAATGGCAAGGTATACGTTGGCAAGCGTTTGCGCTTCCACCCCTTGCGTGGCGTCTACTACCAAAATCGCACCCTCGCATGCAGCAAGCGAACGGCTGACTTCATACGTAAAGTCCACGTGCCCTGGGGTATCAATCAAGTTATACTCGTACTCTTGTCCGTCTTTCGCCGTATAGTACATACGCACAGGGGTGAGCTTAATGGTAATGCCACGTTCCCTCTCGATATCCATGCTGTCGAGAAGTTGTTCTTCCATATCCCTATCGGATACTTGTCCCGTGCGTTCAATCAGCCTGTCTGCAAGCGTACTTTTGCCGTGATCGATATGCGCGATAATACAAAAATTTCTTAATTTAGAATTGGGTTTAGCCATAAAAACCTCTTATTTTCTTTTATCAGTTTTCTTTACGGAAGGCTTCGGTAAACGTATGGAGCGCATACGACGTGGGCTTGTGTTTAGGAAGCAACATACCCACCGAACGTACGGGCAACGCCACGTCCGTTTGCACCTCGAAAAGCGTTCCCTCGTCTAATAGTTGCGCCACGTACTCTCTAGGGATTACGCCAACGCCCATACCTTTTATCACCAAGCGTTTCATCAAATCCCAACTGCCTACCTCAATTGAAGGATTCATCTCTATTCCGACCGAGTGGAAAAAGTTGTCAAGCGATTTACGCGACACGGTGTTTTCTTCCATCAAAATGAGCGGATATTTTTTGAGTTCTTCCAACGTCGTTTCTTCGCCTTTGAGTTCCGCAAATTTATCCCCTGCCACGAAAACATCATTTAAGCGCATACAATTGCCGTACAAGGTCAAATCCGGTTCGGGGGGAATCGGCAAATTGACAAACGCCACATCGCATTTTTCCGCTTTTAATTTTTCTATCGTATCGGGCGTGATATCGGCAAGCAATTCAAACTTCACCGCAGGAAAACGTTCGTGAAAATCTACAATTTTATCCGCCAAGAAATATTCGAAAATGGTATCGCTGGCACCGATACGTATCGTCCCCGTTGCACTCGTCTTCATTTCCGTAATGCGGTTTTCCGCGTCACTCAATAAATTGAGGGCTTTTTCCACTTCCGCAAAAATCAGTTTGCCACCGTTGGCGGAAAGTTGCATACCGCGATGCGTACGAGTGAAAAGGGTTATCCCCAGCTGCGTTTCCAATTGTTTTATCGAACGGGATACGGCAGGCTGCGAAATATAAAGTTCTTCCGCGGCTTTGGTCAAACTACCGCTTTTCGCCACCGTATAAAACACCTTGTATAAATCTAAATTTACCATAATTCCCTTATCCTTTGTCCGTTATTTCCCCACGCAGAATTTTTCGAAAATTTCCGTAATGATTGCTTCCGTAGCCGTTTCGCCCGTAATCTCGCCCAAACAATCCCACGCTTCTTTCACGTCGATACCAATCAAATCGAGCGGTTGGCTTTCGCAAGCGATTACCGCACGCGCAAGCGCTTCGTCTGCGCGTTTTAACGCGTCGTAGTGTCTTTTTTCAATCAAAAACGCCGCATCTTCGCTACGTTCGCCAAAGCTCTTTTCGTACAACAGTTTTTTCAATTTTGCAATCCCCTCGCCTGTCACGGCGGAAGTATGCACGTCGGCGTCCGTATCCGTATCGTCGCTGACAATATCCGTTTTATTGAACACTTTGATAAGCGGTTTGCCTTTCAGCATTTCCAATACGCGCCCGTCCTCTTCGTCCGTGCCGCGCGATAAATCCGCCACAAACACGGCAACGTCCGCAGAACGAATAATACTCTCCGCGCGTTCGATACCGATGTTCTCGATTTTATCGCCGCTCTCTCTTACGCCTGCCGTATCGTAAAGGTTGAATTTCCGTCCCTCGATTTCCAAAGAACCCTCTACCGCATCGCGCGTCGTCCCTGCTACCTCGGACACAATCGCCTTTTCGTAACCGAGCAAACGATTGAGGAGCGAGCTTTTTCCCGTATTCGGTTTGCCGCATATCGCAACGGTAACGCCCGATTTTATTTTTTTGCCCGTAGCATAGCTATCGAGTAACGGTTTAAGCGTTTGTCTTACGCTTTCAAGTGAAACTTTTAATTCCTCAATATGTTGTTCTTCAATATCCTCTTCGGGATAATCGACGGATACGTCTATCCCTGCGAGTAAATTTTTCAAACGCGATTGCACGTCGTTCACCTTATCCGTGAGCCGTTCGTTATACAAAAGATACCCTGCTTTTACCTCGGCATCCGATTCTCCGTTAATCATATCGGCAACACCCTCAGCAGAAGCAAGCGAAAGTTTGCCATTGAGGAACGCGCGCTTGGTAAATTCCCCTCTCGTCGCGCTTCTTGCTCCATGCAAAAACGTTTGGTTCAAAATGCCTCTTGCAACGTTTTCACCGCCGTGGCAATGGAATTCCACGATATCTTCGCCTGTATAGCTTGCAGGCGCTTTGAAATATACGCAAAGCCCGAAATCGGAGAAATTACCGCCGTCGATTTGTCCAGCGTACATACGATAAGGCGAAAAATTACGCACCGCGGTTTTTCCAACGGGCGTAAACATCTTCTCCGCAATGGCAAGAGGCGTTTTTCCGCTGATACGGATAATGGCAACCCCACCTCTTCCTGCCGGGGTGGCAATCGCTGAAATATTCTCTTCCGCCATACGTTTTTCCTCCTCTTTTTTCGGGAATTATAACCTATATTTATAGCTATGCTATTATTATAGCATAAACCAAAAGAAAGTGTAAACTATTTGACGGCACTTTCCCGCAAAAAAAGACGGAGAATATAACGTTTTCTTATTCTCCGTCTTATCTATTCTCTATTTAGTTACTCAAAAAAACCGTCGTCGTTTCCGCTGGGCTTTTGAGGGGCTTTCTCATCCCCGAATTCCTCAAACGGTTTTTCCTTCTCTCCGCCAAATTCCCCAAACGGTTCTTCGGGTTTTTGCGGAGGCTGTACATTGGGCGCGCCGTAAGGGTTACCGTCATAAGGATTGCCGTAAGGATTGCCGCCGTAGGGTGTGCCGTACGTACCGCCGTAGCGTTGTTGATATTCCCTTGCCATCGCCTCACGACGAGCGCGAACGTATGCTTCGTAATCAATCGCAGGTTTTTTGCGCAAGCAGAAGATTATGATATATCTCGACATCGGGAAAAATACCCCAACGATAGAGAGCAACATATAATTTTTCGGCGCGTATTTTTTATACAAACCGATGGTCAATATCAACAGCATAATCTCGTAAACGAGTTGCAAAATGGAGAGTATTGAAATACCGAACGCGTACCCTGCGCCAACGTTATAGAACTTCTCCACCGCCTTGGAAAAACCGCTGCCGCCCCAATAGGGAACGCCAAAATCGTCGGAAAGAATCGGTTCGCCTTCTACCAAGAAAAGATAGGAAAGCGCCGCCAAAAGCATAAACGAAAATACCGTCGCTAAAATTTGGGCAATCATTACGAAAAGCCCCATTTTCTTTACTTTTTGGCTAAAAAAGTAACAATCCCCCGCCAATTTGCCCATATACAAATAATTAACGAAAGGCACAAACGCAAGACCTTTGTTTTTCCAGCCTCTATTTTTCGCCATTTTCCATATCCCGAAGCCTTGCAACAGGTACAAGCCGAGCCATACGCCAAAAGCAATCGCCAACGAGATAAAATGTGATTTCCATAATCTTACATCAAACATTGTAAACGAGGTAAAAATCGAATCATATAATAAAAATATTTCCATGCCGTTTACTCCTTTTCTTTATTCATAACAAACGCTCATAAGTGTCAAGCCCTTCGCCGGCATCGTCTTGCCCAAAAGCGCTCTATCCCCCATAGCGTATGCTTTTTGTAAGCTTTCCACACTCTTTTTGCCGTTTGCCAAATTGAGCAGTTCGCCCACCATGGTACGCACCATGTTATATAAAAATCCGTTGCCTGTAACAAATATTTCTATCACGCGACAACCGTATTCTTCCCTTTCTTCCAAGCGCACTTCATACACCGTTCTAACCGTGGTTTTCACCGCAGAGCCCGACGCGCAAAACGCTTTATAATCGTGTTCGCCTTCTAAAAACTTGGCGTACATTTTCAACGTTTCTACACTCGGCACGCTTTCCACAAGTCGG
>JAZRRB010000085.1:0-19704 GCA_045650385.1 Candidatus Scatosoma sp.
CTTTCATTCGGGGCGAAACCACGCGTGGCGCAAGGAGTGAACGTTATGGCAGAAAAGAAACCTTATTATATTACGACGGCGATTGCATACACGTCGGGCAAACCGCACATTGGCAACACGTACGAAGCGGTGCTTGCGGACGCGATAGCGCGTTTTAAGCGCAAAGAGGGTTACGACGTCTTTTTCCAAACGGGCACGGACGAACACGGTCAAAAAATTCAGGAAAAAGCGGCGGCGGCAGGGGTTGCGCCCCAAGCGTTCGTCGATGACGTCGCAGGAGAAATCAAAGGGATTTGGGATTTGGTGGGTACGTCTTACGATAAATTCATGCGTACGACGGACGAGGATCACGTAAAACAAGTTTCCAAAATCTTCAAAAAATTCTACGACCAAGGGGATATTTACAAGGGGTATTACGAGGGTATGTACTGTACGCCTTGTGAAAGCTTTTGGACGGAAAGCCAGCTTGTCGACGGCAAATGCCCTGACTGTGGTAGGGACGTAAAGCCTGCCAAGGAAGAAGCGTATTTCTTTAAGATGGGTAAGTATGCGGACAGACTTATCGAACATATTAATACCCACCCCGAATTTATTCAGCCCGTATCCCGTAAAAACGAGATGATGAATAACTTCCTTTTGAAAGGCTTGCAAGATTTGTGCGTATCGCGTACGTCCTTTACGTGGGGCGTGCCTGTCGATTTTGATAATAGACACGTCGTATACGTATGGCTGGACGCCCTTACCAACTATATCACGGGTATCGGCTTTGATGCGGACGGCAACCACGGCGAAAATTATAAAAAATATTGGCCTGCGGATTTGCACCTTATCGGCAAAGATATCTTGCGTTTCCATACCATCTATTGGCCCATTTTCCTTATGGCACTCGGCGAACCGCTCCCCAAACAAGTTTTCGGACATCCTTGGCTGTTGCAAGGGGACGGCAAGATGAGCAAATCAAAAGGCAACGTTATTTACGCGGACGACTTGGCGCGCCTTTTCGGCGTGGACGCGGTGCGTTATTTCGTGCTCCACGAAATGCCGTTCGATAACGACGGACAAATCACGTGGGAACTCGTGGCAGAGCGTTTCAATACCGACCTTGCCAACGTGCTTGGCAACCTTGTCAGCCGTACGGTAGCGATGATTGATAAATATTTCGGCGGTACGGTTGTAAGAAGCGAAAAGGCAAACGAGGAAACTCCCGATGAAGAGTTCAAAGCGACTGTATCGAGCGTATCGGCAAAGGTGCGCGCAAAAGCGGACGAACTGCGTATTGCGGACGCAATTTCCGAAATCTTCACGTTGTTTAGAAGAGCGAATAAATACATCGATGAAACGATGCCTTGGGCGCTTGCCAAAGACGAAACAAAGAAATCGCGATTGAACGACGTGCTTTACAACCTTGCGGAAGCAATCCAAATCGGCGCAAGCTTGCTTGATAGCTTTATGCCGCAAACGAGCGAAAAAATCTTCACGGCGTTTGGCGGTGAAACGAGAACGCTCGAAGCGTGCGAAAGTTTCGGCGCAAGAGATAGCGTAACGGTAACGGCAATTCCGCCCCTGTTCGCGCGTATCGATTTTAAGACGCTCGTTCCCGAAATTGAAAAAATCCGCGAGGCGCAAATTGCTTCGCTTCAAGCCGCGCAACCTGCGGAAGCGAAAAAAGAAGAAAAGAAAGAAGAAGTAAAGGAAGAAGAGAAAGTGGAAACGATTACGATTGACGATTTTGCGAAAGTGCAACTGCGCGTAGGCGAAATTATCGCTTGCGAAAAAGTACCTAAATCGTCCAAACTCTTACACGAAACGGTAAAATTCGGCGATGAAATCCGTTCGGTAGTGTCGGGGATAGCAAAACACTACACCCCCGAAGAAATGGTAGGCAAGAAAGTGGTGTTCGTCACCAACCTTGCTCCCAGAACGGTATGCGGCGTGCTTTCCGAAGGCATGATTTTGGCGGCGGAAGACGAGGACGGAACGCTCTCGCTCGTATGCCCCGATAAAGCCGATATCAAGAGCGGCGCAAACCTTGGCTAAGTATGTTTATCGACGCGCATTGTCATATTACAGGCGACGAGTTTGACGAAAAGGGCGGTATTGACGGCGTATTACACCGCGCAAGAGAAAACGGCGTAAGCAAAATCGTTTGTTCGGGGTTCGACCTTCCTTCGTCTATCCGCGCAAAAGAACTTGCCGAGAGGTACGAAGAAGTATATTTTTGCGCAGGGTTTCATCCCAGCGAACTGCACAAATACCGCGAGGGGGATTTAGACGAAATCGCGGCGCTTTGCAAAAGCGCAAAGTGCGTTGCGCTTGGGGAAATCGGGCTGGATTACCATTTCGAGGACAACCCTTCTAAGGAAACGCAAAGGGAATTGTTTATCCGTCAGCTTGTTTTAGCGGATAATCTTGGTTTGCCCGTCGTTTTACACAGCCGCGACGCGGCGCAGGAAACGCTGGAAATTTTAGAGGCGCACCGCGCGCTTTTGAAAAATAGCGGATTGATGCACTGCTATTCCTATTCGCCTGAAATGTCGGAACGGTTTTTGTCGCTGGGTTTGTATTTTTCCTTTGGTGGACCTGCTACGTTCAAAAACGCGAAAAAGGTATGGGAAAGTATTCAACGCATCCCTGCCCAACGTATTTTATCGGAAACGGATTGCCCGTATTTGGCGCCCGTGCCTTTTAGAGGGGAATTCCCCAACGAGCCGAAAAACGTGAAATACGTGGTGGAACGCCTTGCCGAATTGAAAGGCGTTGCCATTGGAGAAATGGCAAAACAAATAGAAAATAACGTAAAAACACTCTTTTTTAGGATAGAAAAGTAATAGAGGAAACGAGTATGGAAGAAAACAAGAATATTCCCCCGAAAAACCCTGCAAACGGCGGCGGTAATAACGCAGGCGGTAACGGTGGAAACGGCGGACGTAGAAGACGCAAGAAAAAGCATAAGAGCGGCAACGGGAATAATCCCAACCAACAAAACCAACAAAATCAACAAAACCAAAATGCGCAAGCGCAACAAAACGCGCAAAAGCAACAGCAACAACAAAAAGGGCAACAAAAACAGCAGCAACAAAACGCGCCCAAGCAAAATAATAACGGCAATAAAAATAAGCCGCAAAATCAAAATCAAAACCAAAACCAAAACAAGAACAAGCAACAAAACCAGAATCAAAACAAGGACGAAAACCGCAAGGATACGTATGCATATGTTTTGGACGGAAACTTGTATATCAATTTGACGAATAAGTGTTCGAACGGTTGCGATTTTTGTGTGAGAAACGAACGCACAAGCTATTACGGGTATTATTTATGGCTCAAACACGGCGAACCGAGTGCAGAGAAAGTGATTGCGGCGGTGAACGGCATGGGGGATATCGCGAAATACAAAGAAGCGGTATTTTGCGGCTTTGGAGAACCGACGTATAAAATGGAGGAAATGGTAGCGCTTTGCGATTATTTCCATAGCAAGGGTTTGAAAACGCGCTTGAATACGAACGGACAAGGGAACCTTATCAATAAGCGCGATATCGTGCCCGAATTAAAGGGTAAAATTGATTTGGTGAATATTTCCCTCAATGCTTCCTGTGCGGAAAAATACCAAAAAATTTGCCGTTCGCAATTTAGAGAAATGGCGTTTGATGCGATTATCGAGTTTGCAAAAATTTGCAAGCGCAACGGCGTAAACTGTCGATTCTCGATTGTTGATTGTATCGGCGAAGAGGAAGTGGATGCTTGTAAAAAGCTTGCCCACAGCGCGAATATACCTCTTTATATCCGCGACTATATCACTGATTCTTAAAAAAGGTTAAGTTTTTACGCAAAGCGTAAAAGTGAAGTAAGTCTAACGACAGGTGAAGTTTTTTGTCCGTAAACGGACAAAAAGTTAAGGAAATATCTATGCAAGATTTACGTTCCGTGTTGCAAAAGCACGGTTTCCAATTCAAAAAGCAGTTCGGGCAGAACTTTATATCGGACACAAATTTGCTTTCGTCTATTGTTACCGCATCGGGGATTGATAAGGAAACGACGGTGGTGGAAATCGGTTGCGGTGCAGGTACGCTTACGCGCGCGATTGCCGAACAGGCGAAAAAGGTGTACGCCTTTGACGTGGATAGAGATTTGCAACCCGTTTTGGCGGAAACGCTTGCGGGACTTGATAACGTAGAAGTCATTTTTCGAGATTTTAATAAAATCAATTTGAAAGAATTTGAGGAAGAAATCGGGGAATACACTGTCGTTGCCAACTTGCCCTATTATATCACCACGCCGCTTGTTACCAAGCTCTTGGAAGAGGGCGAAAAAGTGCAAGGGTTATCGATTATGGTGCAAGAAGAGGTTGCAGAACGGTTTTGCGCCAAGGAAGATACCCCCGAATATGGCGCAATTACGGCAGGCATTGCCTTAAAAGGTAGCGCGAAAATTGTAAAAAGAGTATCGAGAAATCTCTTTTATCCTCGCCCCAACGTCGATTCCGCGGTGGTAAAAATCACGTTTGAACGGGGACGTATATCGGTGAAAAGCGAAAAAGCGTATCGCCAAACGGTGAAATGCGCGTTCTTAAATAGAAGAAAGACGTTGGAAAACAACGTAGTAAACTTTTTCAAAACGGATAGAGAAACGGCGAAAACGGTTTTGGAAAAGGCGGGTGTAGAGGATAAGGCGCGCGGAGAAACGTTATCGCCTGAAAGGTTGGCGCTTTTGTCCGACGTATTGGTAGAAGAGGGGTTATTATAAAATAAAAAACGGCGTACGCGATATCGCGTACGTCGTAATCTATTATAGGAGTTAAATCAATAAAAACAATCCGCAAAGTAAGCCTACGGCAATACCGCCGAAAATATCGGTAGGGTAATGCAAGCCAAGGGCAAACCGTACGTAACCAAGTGCTAATCCCAAGGGCATTAAAGCGATACCTGCCCAAAGACAATAGGGGAAAAAGGCAATGGCAATAGCAAATGCGGAAGATAAATGCCTGCTGGGGAAAGAGAGCATATCCCTATTTTTTTTATGCAAAATCGGGTCGATATCCGCACCATCGTCCGTGTAAGGGCGCGGACGGCGAATCAGCGCACGCATAAGGGTAACGAGCAATAAACAACCCAAGGGAATCAAAAAGATTTTCAAAATATCTTGCATTTCCCACAGGAAAAAAGACGCCGCGCACAGCGCGCCATAGGCAAGGAAAAATAGCCCCGTTATTCCGTAATTGGAAATAAGGAGAAACTTTTTCGCCTTCGGGTGCGCCCGATAAAACGCCGCTTGTTTTTCGTAAATCTTTTTATAGTTCATACGTTTAGTATAGCACAAAGCCGTGAAAATATCAAGCAAAAAAGAAAGCCTTTCGGATTGGGGGGAATCCGAAAGGCTTTTTCGGTGACAAAAGGCTTATGCCTTTTGTGCATCAGCAACAATTTTGTCTACGAGATTGAACGGTACTTCTTCATAACCGAGGAATTCGGATACAAATTTACCGCTACCACGGGTAAGCGAACGGAGTTCCATCGTGTATTCCATAATTTCCGCAAGCGGTACTTCCGCGGTGATAACCGAGTGTTTGCCCTCGGTATCCGTGCCCATAATACGGCCTCTGCGTTTATTGATATCACCCATAACGTCACCGAGGTAATCGGAGGGGATAGCAATCTTCAAACGGTGAATCGGTTCGAGGAGGACGGGTTTCGCGTTTTTCAAGCCCTCTTTATACGCGATAGCCGCCGCCATTTTGAAGGAAAGTTCGTTGGAGTCAACGTCGTGGTAACTACCATCGTAAAGTACGGCTTTCACGCCGACAACGGGGTAACCTGCCAAGGGGCCGGAAACCAAGCACTCGCGCAAGCCTTTTTCTACGGCAGGGAAATAGTTCTTGGGAACTGCGCCGCCAAATACCGCTTCGTCAAAGAGGAAATCTTCTTCGCAAGGAGAGAAACGGATTTTTACGTGGCCGTATTGACCGTGTCCGCCCGATTGTTTCTTGTGTTTGCCTTCCGCTTCTGCGCTGCCGCGAATCGTTTCGCGGTACGCCACGCGAGGGGAGGACAATTTCATGTCTACGCCATAGCGCGCTTTTACTTTCTTGACAAGGATTTCCAACTGTGCGTCGCCTTGCCCGCCAAGAAGCAGTTCGCCCGTTTCCGTGTTCTTTTCTACGGAGAAGGTATAATCTTCTTCCGCAAGTTTTGCAAGTCCTGCAAAAATCTTATCCTCTTCGCCTTTCTTTTCCGCGCTTACTGCCATAAACAGGGTGGGTTTGGGGAAATGGATAGGGGTGAAGCGCACTTTTGCATTGATATCGCAAAGGGTGTCGCCCGTGTTGGTGTTGCCAAGTTTATTCACTGCGCCAATATCGCCTGCGCCAAGTTCGTCCACAGGCTCCATTTTCTTGCCGCGGAGCAAATAGATTTGTCCGATACGTTCTTCGCACTCGGTATTAGAGTTCCAAACGGTAGAACCGCTTTTAAGCGTACCGCGGAAGCTCTTGATATAGGAAAGTTTGCCCGAGAAGGGGTCGATAACCGTTTTGAAAACTTGCGCGGCAAAGGGTGCTTCTTCCAAGGTGCGCAGGGACATCATCTTATCCGTTTGCAAATCTTCCGCCATGGTATTCAAGCGTTCGCGTGCCTGAGGCATATACGTAACGATTTCGTTCAAAAGATTGATAACGCCGCGGTTTTGGAGTGCCGAACCTGCCATTACGGGAATAGTATTGACGGCAGCAATACCCATACGGATACCGCGAATCGTTTCTTCTCTCGTCAAATCACCCGTTTCGAAATATTTATCGAGGAGAATTTCATCATTTTCCGCCGCCGTTTCCATAAGGCTTTGTTTCATTTCTTCTACGGCGTCTTTCATATTATCGGGGATAGCAATTTCTTGCGGTCCGCCTTCCTTAAATAAATACGCGCGTTCTTGCAAAGCGTTGATACAACCCTGCATCTTGCCGTTTTCCATAATAGGGATTTGGATAGGTGCAATTTTCCCTGCGTATTTTGCGCGAATCGCCGCTACCGTACCCAAATAATCGGCGTTTTCCTTATCCATACCGTTGATAAAGATGATTAGCGGTTTACCAAGTCTTAAACAATAATCGACGATAGATTCCGCGCCGATAGGGAGGACGCCGTTTGCGCCGATAACAAGGAGCGCACCGCCAGCCGCGCGCAAACCCTCGCTTCTTTCGCCCTCGAAATCGTAATAACCGGGCAAATCGAGCAAGTTGACTTTTACGTCCTTCCAAACGAGGTTAGAAGCGGACGTATAGATAGACATTTTTTTGGCTTTTTCCAGTTCGTCGTAATCGGAAACGGTCGTGCCGTCAAGTACTTTTCCCATACGGTCGATCACGCCGCCGTTGAACAGCATTGCTTCGCAAAGGGTAGTTTTCCCTTCGCCGCTGTGGCCTACGATGGCAATGTTACGGATGTTTTCGCCTTGAAATTTCATAAATAAATACCCCCAAGATAGAACTAAAATGTTCTTTTGCAACGAAAAAGTGTCCTTTCGTTGAAAAGTTTTTACTATTATAATATAAAATGTAACAAAATACAAGGGGTTTTGGAAAAAAAGTTGGTTTAGGCATATAAAAATATATAAAGGAAAAAAGGGCAGGTTTCTGCATTTGGTTGACAAGCGGCAAAGAAAGGCGTATAATAACGGTATGGAACAAAGAATTTATTTTGATCACGCGGCGACAACGCCGCTACATAAAGCGGCACTTGAAAAAATGTTGCCCTATCTCACCGATTGTTTCGGTAACGCCGATTCGCCTCACGCAATCGGTAGAAAAGCAATGGGCGCAGTTGACGAGGCGCGCGATACCGTTGCGAAACTGATTAACGCCAATAAAAACGAGGTGTATTTCACTTCGGGCGGTACGGAAGCGGATAATTGGGCGCTTCTTGGCGGTGCGTACGCAAAACAAAAAGAGGGTAGAAACGAAGTGGTCGTTTCCGCTATCGAACACCATGCCGTACTCTCCGCGGCAGAGCGTTTGCAAAAGGCAGGGTTCACCGTGCGCTATTTGCCCGTAAACGAAAGGGGCATGGTCGAGGTGAGCGAAATAGAAAAGGCGGTTACAAATAAAACGGCAATCGTCGCGCTGATGGCGGCGAATAACGAAACGGGCGCACTTCAACCAATCGCCGAGGCGGAAAAAATTGCCCACGAAAACGGCGCGCTCTTCTTTATTGACGCCGTACAGTACGCGCCTTATTTTTCTATCGACGTTAAGAAAATCGGCGCGGATATGCTTGCCTTTTCAGGACATAAATTTTACGGCCCGAAAGGGGTGGGCGTTTTGTATATCAAAAACGGTGTGAAGATAGAAAAACTTGTCGGCGGCGGCGAACAGGAACGAGGCTTGCGCGGCGGTACGCTGAACGTTGCCGGCATTGTTGCCCTTGCGACGGCGTACGAAATCGCTTGTCAAGGTAGAGAAGAAAATAACGAAAAAATTGAAAGGCTTACCCGTCTTTTTATGGATAAACTCGCTCCCGTTGCAGGGATAACGCGTAACGGCACGGGGGATAACGCTATCCCCGGCGTGTTGAACTTGCGTTTTGAGGGCGTAGAGAATACTTCGTTTTTGTTCAATATGGACTTAAACGGCGTATGTCTTGCGGCAGGGAGCGCCTGTGCAAGCGCTTCGGTAAAGCCCAGCCACGTATTGACGGCGATGGGACTTTCGGAAAAACAGGCGAAAGAAAGCGTGCGTTTTAGCTTTGGGAAAAATAATACCGAAGAGGAAATTTTGCGAGGTGCGTGTTTAACGAAAACGTTTATTGAAAAACTGCGTGGGTGATTTACCAAAAAAAATCAATAAAAAACGAAAAAACAACCGTGTGAAATTGTTTACTAATTGCGCGGAATATGTTATAATACAAATAGGATAAAAATCGGAGGTAAAATTATGGCACACGTTATTACGGACGAATGCTTGGCTTGCGGCGCATGCGAAGAAACCTGCCCTGTTGGCGCTATTTCTATGGGCGACAACGGTATTTACGTAATCAATGACGAATGCGTTGATTGCGGTGCTTGCGAAGACGGATGCCCCGTTGGCGCAATCAAAGCGGAATAATTTCGATGAAAAAGAAGAAAACGCTGACAAGCCGTCAGCGTTTTTTTCGTTATAAAAAAGCCCCGAACAAAACCGTTCGGGGAAACGTATGCGGTTATTCTCCGTCGATACAAGAGGTAATCGTTTCAGAGCAGTCGCACACTTGTTTTACTCGGTTGAGATGGTGACAAACCCAATCAAAAAGGCTTGTCAATTTTTTAATCAAACCGAGCGTCAGCTTTTTGATAAGTTCCAAAAGAGTAGGAACTACGTAGCCGACAAGACGCAAGAACTTTAATAATTTGGCTTTCATAAACAATCTCCTTCCGAAAAATTTTTCAGCCGAAAAAGCGCCCGCGCCGCGTTGGAAGAAAACGGGGAGAGACAATCCGTTTGCCGTCCGTTGCGATAGGATTATACCATAAAAAATTCGTTTGTCAATGGCACACTGTCATAAAAATGCGAACTTTTTGATTATTCTTTATCGATACGATAAAGAAACTTGACTTTTTTTCCAAAATAAGCTATAATACTCGAAACGGAGAAAAGTATGATTATTTTGGGTATCGACCCCGGGCTTGCAACGCTTGGCTACGGGATAATTGAAAAGGACGATAGAGGGAACTGCCGCGCGATAGATTGCGGTGTCGTCACTACGCCCAAAGAAGAGGGGTTGCCCGTGCGTTTGGCGCAACTTGAAGAGGGTTTGCAAAAGATTTTGGATAAATATAATCCTGACGAGATTGCCATGGAAGAACTCTTTTTCTCCAAGAACATCACAACGGGTATTGCGGTAGCGCACGCAAGGGGCGTGGCGTTACTCACTTGCGTAAAGCGTTGCGGAAAGTTATACGAATACACGCCTATGCAAATCAAACAGGCGATAACGGGGTACGGTAACGCGGATAAAAAGCAAATGCAATCGGTGGTGGCGTCCCTTCTAAAACTCAAATGCGTACCAAAACCCGACGACGCGGCGGACGCGCTGGGCGTGGCGCTGTGTCACGCGTTTACCAATAGATTTGGCGAACTGTTTGCCGTAGGGAACATGACGAGAACGAAAGGGAAGAATACGGGCGGCGATATGGCAACGCAACTGATTGCGGAAGCGGAACGCCGTCGGGCGGCGAAAATCGCGCAGGCGCGCGCAAAACGTGAGGAGAAGGAAAGACAATGATAGCGTATTTAAGAGGCAGAGTGCTTGCAATCACTTCGGAAACGGCGATTGTGGACGTCAACGGTTTGGGTTATGAAATTTACTGTTCGGGCGGTGCTTTCCGTAAAATCACGGTGGGCGAAGTGGCGGAACTGTACACCTACTTGCAGGTGAAAGAGGACGGCATTACGTTGTTCGGTTTTGAAAGTCCGAGGGAAAAGGAACTGTTCTTAAAGATAACGTCCGTATCGGGGGTAGGCCCTAAATTGGGCATTTCGGTACTGACGGGCATGAGCGCGGACGAGTTTGCTACCGCGGTGGCAACGGCGGACGTGAAACGGCTGTCCGCGGCGAAAGGCATGGGCAAAAAGACGGCGGAAAAAATCGTCCTCGAACTGCACGGCAAGATTTCCGCGGCGGAGGTTATGAGCGCATCGGAAGACGCCTTTACGACGAAATTAAAAGAAACGGCAACGCCGATAAACGCATTAGACGAAGAGGCGGTTGCCGCGCTTATGGGCTTGGGCTTTACCAAAAACGAGAGCGTACAAGCGGTACAACGCGCAAAGGAAAGCGGCGCGAAAACGACGGAAGAGATTATCAGGAAAGCATTGCAATCGAGTTTTTAACGAGGAAGAAACATGTTTAACGACGAAGATTTTATCGACGAAAATTTAACGGTGGCGAGTAAGACGGAATACGACTATGAAGAGAATGTACTCCGTCCCAAAACGATGTCCGATTACGTCGGTCAACAAAAGGTAAAAGAGAATTTGGGCGTATATATCGCGGCGGCGAAAGCGCGCGGCGAAGCGCTTGACCACGTGCTTTTGTACGGGCCTCCGGGACTTGGTAAAACCACCCTTTCACATATTATCGCCAGCGAGATGGGCGCGTCTATCAAGATGACGAGCGGCCCTGCCATAGAACGTAGCGGCGATTTGGCGGCGATACTTACCAATTTGAACGAGGGCGACGTCTTGTTTATAGACGAAATTCACCGTTTGCACCGTTCGGTAGAGGAAATGCTCTATTCGGCGATGGAAGATTACGCGCTGGATATTATCGTGGGCAAAGGTCCGTCCGCGCGCAATATTCGTTTCACGTTAAACAAATTTACGCTGGTGGGCGCGACGACGAAAATAGGTATGCTTGCACCCCCCTTGCGCGATAGATTTGGCATTATTAACCGCTTGGAGATGTATACGAGCGAAGAATTGCAAGAGATTGTTACCCGTTCGGCAAAGGCTCTTGATATCGCTATCGATAAAGAGGGTGCGGCGGAAATTGCACGCCGTAGCCGTGGTACGCCGCGTATTGCCAATCGATTATTAAAACGCGTACGCGATTTTTCCGTAGTAAAGGGCAGTGCGGAAATTACGCGAGAGGACGCCGATTTCGCCCTTTCGAGGTTGGAAATAGATAAACTTGGTTTAGACCAAACGGATAGAAACTTGCTTTCGGCGCTCATTGAAAAATTTGGCGGCGGACCTGCGGGCTTAGAAACGCTTGCGGCGACGACGGGCGAGGACGCCAATACCATTGAGGACGTATACGAGCCGTATTTGTTGCAGCTTGGCTTTATCGCGCGTACGGCAAGGGGTAGAATTTGCTTAAAAGCAGGCTATAAACACATGGGTATCGAGCCGAGTATGAAAGCAAAAAGACAACTTTCGATATTTGAGGACGAGGAATAACGTGGAAAAAGTGCAATATACAAAACGGGATTTTTATTACGATTTACCGGAGGAACGTATCGCGCAAACCCCTGCCGAACCGAGGGATTCTTCACGCCTTTTGGTGTATAATAGCGCGGATAAAAGCATTACGGATAAACGTTTTTTTGATATAGCGGATTATTTGCAAAAAGGGGATTTGCTTGTTGTCAATAACACGAAAGTAATTCCTGCGCGCATGTACGCGAAAACGCAACACGGCGGCGTAGTGGAATTATTGTTATTGAAACGCCACGATTTGAAAGTATGGGAGGCGTTGATGCGCCCGGGGAAAAAGGGCAAAATCGGCGTGAAAATGACCGTTTCCGACGAGCTGTCTTTTACCGTGAAAGATATCACGGAAACGGGCGAACGCATTGTGGAGTTTGAATACGACGGCGCGTTTGAGGACGTGCTTTCACGTGTAGGCACAATGCCTTTGCCTCCGTATATCACGGAAAAGTTGGAAAATCAGGAGCGGTATAACACGGTATACAGTAAGATAGACGGCAGCGCGGCTGCGCCGACGGCAGGCTTGCATTTTACCGAGGGGTTGTTGCAAAAATTACAAGATAAAGGCGTGGAGAAAGCGGAAGTTTTGTTACACGTAGGCTTAGGCACGTTTAGACCTGTCAGCGAGGATAGTATCACCGACCATAAAATGCACTCGGAATACTACGAGATAAGCGAAGAGGCGGCGGAAAAAATCAACCGCGCGAAGAAAGAGGGCAGGCGTGTGATAGCGGTAGGCACGACGTCGGTGAGGACGCTGGAAAGCGTCGCAGACGAGAACGGGTTTGTAAAAGCGTGCAGCGGCAATACGGAGATTTTCTTATATCCGCCGTACAAAATGAAATGCGTGGACGCGCTGATTACCAATTTCCACTTGCCTGAAAGTACGCTGATTATGCTTGTCGCGTGTTTGACAGGCAGGGAAGAAATTTTGTCGGTGTATAAATATGCAGTAGATAATGAGTATCGCTTTTTCAGTTTCGGCGACGCGTGCTTAATTTTATAAACGGCGCATTTCAGCGTTGTCGCTCGGTTATGTACTATCGGTACGCGCCCTCGCGCCGCTTTGAACTGCTTGTTTCTAAAAATCAAGCGTTAAGTTTTCTGTAAACATTAATAAGGGGAAAATATGAACAACGCAAATTTCAATCAATCGGAACAAGACTATTTGGAAAGTCTTTTAATGCTGTCGAAAAACAGCGACGTTGTGCACCGTATCGACGTAGCCAAACGCATGAACGTTTCGGGCGCGGCGGTAAATAAAGCGATGAAACTGCTTTGCGAAAAGGGGTACGTGTATGAGGACGGCAAGCATTTGTATTTGACGGAAGAGGGCAAAACGTACGCCGAAGCCGTATATGAAAAGCATTGCATTATCCGTAACTTCTTGCAAAAATTAGGTGTCGGGGCGGAAAACGCCGAAGAGGACGCCTGCCGTATGGAACACCTCGTATCAAGCGAAACGTTTGAAAAAATGAAAGAATTTTTGGAAAAATAAAAATTGAAAGCGGAGCAAAATGCTCCGCTTTTATAATATATTGTACGCGCGTGAGAAATTTCCCCAAAAAAACAAAAATTTTCTTAACCTCGGTTCATTTTTGCTTGACGGTGGCATAAAATAGTGGTATAATACGTTTGAAATAAGCGAATAGCTTTTTTATTTTGTGTATAAACTTAACCTTGGTTAAGAAAAGAGGATTAGATATGAGATTATTATCGAAATTAGAGATAGGAGAAAAGGGCGTAATCACGGCGGTGCGCGGAGAAGGCGCGGTGCGGCGCAGGTTATTCGATATGGGTATCACGCCGGGCGCGGAGGTATATTTGAGGAAAAAAGCGCCTTTAGGGGACCCGATAGAAATTTCTATCCGCGGGTACGAGCTGACTTTGCGGAAAGCGGAAGCGGCGCACGTCGAAATCGACTAGTGGGCGGTGAGCCGTGGCGAGCCGCCACTCCCCAATCTTTCTATCTTTCGGTATCGTATAGAAGAAAGGTAATCGCCGGCAAAGGAGTGCGTATTCTAAGCATTTTTAGGTGAGCCACCGCACGGAGAGCCTCAGCGGGCGAGTTTTTCTATCTTTCGGTATCGTATAGAAGAAAGATAATCGTAAACGGAAAAAGTAAGAGAAAGAAACCAGTTTCAATAGGAGAAAATATGTTAAAGTTTGCATTAGCAGGCAACCCGAACGCGGGCAAAACGACGCTGTTCAACGCCCTGACGGGTAGTACGGCGCACGTAGGCAACTGGCCGGGCGTTACGGTTGACAAGCGCGAGGGCACGTATAAAAAGGGTGACGAACGGATAGAAATCGTCGATTTGCCGGGGATTTATTCCCTTTCGCCGTATACGCCCGAAGAAGTTATTTCCCGTAACTTTTTGTTAAGTGACGAGATAAACGGTATTATCAATATCGTCGACGTGACGAATTTGGAGAGAAATTTATATCTTACCACCCAGCTTATGGAGTTGGGTGTGCCGATGGTTATTGCGCTGAATATGACGGACGTACTCGATAAGCAGGGCGATAAAATCGACGTGCGCTCGCTGGAAAAGAGAATCGGTTTCCCCGTAGTGGAAATTTCCGCGCTCAAAGGTATGAACGTAGATCTTTTGATGACGAGAGCGGTGGAAGTGACAAACGAAAAGAGAACGGGCGAAACGGTGCTTAAAGACAGTTTGCTCGGTTCGGCGATTGCCAACGCGGAGATTGCGCTTAAACTCAAAGGCGTATATGCACCCCTTTTTCATGCGATAAAGCTTGTAGAGAAAGACGAAATCGAGGTGAACAGTCACCCTACGGAAGCGAAAGCGGTAGAGGAATTTATCAAAGCGAACGCAGGGGGCAGGGAAATCGATACGGAGGCGGAAATTGCCGACGCGAGATATAAGTACATAACGGCGCGCTTCTCAACGACGCTTACCCGTGCGAGAAAACACGATTATAACGAACTTTCCAAATCGAATAAAGCAGACAAAGTGCTTACGCATAAGTGGTTTGGTATTCCCATTTTCCTTATGATTTTGTTTTTCGTTTTCCATTTGACGTTCTCGGAAAACCTGCTTTATTTGGGTAGTATTATTCCCTCGTTTGGCGATTGGTGCGGCGTGGAAGCTGGCGCGGCAAAGGGTATTTTCTTTGCTGACGGACTCAATTCTCCCGGGGTAATTCTATTTAATGCTCTGGACCTATTAACAGGAAAGATGGGCGATTGGATGGGCATGGGATTAACCTCGCTTGGCGTAAACAGCGTTATTATCGGTTTAGTATGCGACGGTATTTGGGGCGGTATCGCTTCGGTGCTTTCCTTCTTGCCGCAAATCCTTGTGCTCTTCCTCTTCTTCTCGATTTTGGAAGATTCTGGGTATATGGCGCGCGTAGCGTTTATGCTGGATAGAATTTTCCGTCGTTTCGGCGTTTCAGGCAGAGCGTTCATGCCCATGATTATGGGTTTTGGCTGTTCCGTGCCTGCAATGATTAATACCCGTACCATGGCGGATCAAAAGGAAAGAGAGGCAACGGTGCGTGTAATTCCGTTCTTCTCGTGCGGTGCGAAAATGCCGATACTCTTGGCGATTTCGGGCGGTATCGTGGGGAGATTTGGTATCGGTAACGCGGATATTATTACCTATTCGATGTACCTTTTGGGTATGGTAGTGGCGATGTTGTCGCTACTGATTATGCGCAACACGACAATGCGCGGCGAGGCTTCTCCTTTTATTATGGAACTTCCGCTGTATCACATGCCGGGGTTTAGAAATTTGATGTTGCACCTTTGGGATAAGGCGAAACACTTTATTCAAAAAGCGTTTACCATTATTCTCGTATCCTGTATCGTCATTTGGTTCTTGTCCAATTTCGGTTGGGCGTGGAACTACGTGGGCGAGGATATGGACCAATCTATACTCGCTTCGATCGGTAAACTCATACAACCGCTGTTTACGCCGCTTGGTTTTGGCAGTCAGCTTTCTTCAGCAGGCTGGGTGTTCGCAGTGGCGGCAATTACCGGCTTGATTGCAAAAGAGGACGTTATCGCTACGTTCGGTACGCTTGCGGCGTGTTTGTTGGCTGGCTTCGAATCTTCCGGCTTAATGGAAGAGGGTGTAGAAGAGGTTATCATTATGATAACGGCAACGGGCATTACTATCCCTGCGCTTATCGCGTTCATCGCGTTTAATATGCTCACGATTCCCTGTTTCGCGGCGGTAGCGACGGCAAAGGCGGAAATCGGTAAAGGCAAATTCAAATGGACGCTTTTGTTCTGGATAGTGACTTCGTATCTCGTATCGTGTATGGTGTATACCATCGGCGAGTTTTGGTGGACGTCCCTTGTTTGGGCGGCAATAGCGGCGATTGTCGCCGTCGGCATCGTGCTGTATAATAAGAAAATGAACAAAAAAGAAAAAATGCTTAAAGCAAAGAAATAAGAAAATTCAACGCATACCTGCCTTAGCGTGTGCTAAAAATAAAGGGGTAGGTATGCGATGAAAAAGGAAGAATATGAAACCGATTGATATTATCATTATCGTTTTGGTAGCGCTTTTAGTTGTTGGCGTAATTGCGTTTGCCGTTTGGAAAAAGAAGACGGGCAAGGGCGGCGGTTGCGGTTGTGGCTGCGGTGGGTGTAGCGGCTGTTCCAGCGCAAGCGCGTGTCCCACGGCGCAAAAGGCGGCGGAAGACGAAGAAAAAGCGGTAGAAAAAGATACCGTGGACGAGGGAAATTCCACGCCGCGCGAATAAACGTTTATACGTAATCTATTTACTCTCTATAAAAACGAGCCGCGGTGAATTGCCGCGGCTCGTTTTACGTTTGGTTACGATTAGTTATTCTTTTCTTTTTTCGCTTGTTTTTTCGCCAGCTTTTCCGCTTTTTTGGCGAGTTTCTTTTCCTTTTTGCTCATGGGCGTATCGCCCGTTAAAAGGGGCGGTTCTTCAAAAATTTCTTCGCCTTGCGTATCGTTCAAAACGGATAACGGCTCGTTTTCAGGGGAGATGAACACGGTGTTTCTTGCGTCCTTTCTCGCTTGTTTTCTCGCTTCTTTTTCCTGCAATTTTTCCTCGCGCCGTTTCGCGCGGCTTTCTTCTACTTTTTTATCCAGCCACAGCCGTTGTTTGCTCTTTTCCTTTTCCGGTTCAACCTCTCTTCCCGTCAGCTTTTTGAAGAAATTGCCTACCGCTTTTACGGGTTTTGTCAGCTCGTCTTTATCCGCTTCGAGGGCGGCGACAAGCAAATGGAAACGGGGGACTAATATCGCGCCGATAATTTCAAATATCAGTTGCAACAGCCAACCCACAATCATAAACGCGGATAAGATAACGCCGAAAGGGGTGGTGTTTTGCGTGGTGGAATAGATACCGTAGACCATGACGCCAATAGTGAATAATTTTAGCAGCATTTTCGAATACTTAAAAATTTTCGCCAAAATTTTATGCACGTTTTTTCTCAAATACAGCGCGTTGCCCCTTGTCATAATCATAAAAAAGACAAAGTAAGCCACGGCGATAGAGGCGAGGGTGATATTCACCCAACGTACGCCAACGCCTGCGAAAATTGCGTATATAAGGTATGCCATATACGCCATTTGTGTGAGCACATTAAAAACGTAGACGAGTTTTTTGAAATCGTCGCCGATTTTTTGTACGGCGGCTTTGGTATAATCAAACATTTTTATCCTCCGTTTTTGGCGGTTTTCCAAAATAGGAATACAATCCGCAAAGCAAGTTTGCGTTATACAGTTTTTTCTTCTTATCCGCGCGTTTGCCAAACCAACGCTCGAATTCGGGCAACGAAGTGAGCATATACGCGTTCCAATCAGGAAGGGAACGGAAAGTATTTCCCACCTCTTTCATCAGCTTTTGCACAGCCTTTTCATCGGACAAACGCTCCCCGTAAGGGGGGTTAGAGATAAGTACGCCGTATTTTTGCGCGGAAGAAAAGCTTCTTGCGTCTGCCACGGCAAAGCGGATATATTTATCCACGCCCGCTTTTTTGGCGTGGTATTTGGCGATGGAAATCGCCTCAGGGTTAATATCGCCGCCGAAAATACACGGCTTTGCGCCCCAGCGAATATTGTCCTTGGCTTCTTGCCTTGCGCGTTCCGCTACGCCGTGAGGGGTGCATATCCATTTTTCAAAATCGAAAGTGCGGTTGGCGCCCGGCGCGATACACAATGCTTTCATCGCCGCCTCGATAGGGAGCGTTCCGCTGCCGCAAAACAAATCGGCAAACGGTTTGCCCTCGTCCTTTTCGGGGTTGTAAAAACTCTCGTCGATAATCCCTGCGGCAAGCGTTTCCTTTAAGGGCGCGGCATAGGCAAGGCTACGGTATCCGCGCTTGTGCAAGCCCTCGCCCGAAGTGTCGATGGTTACACTAACTTCGTCTTTGAAAATGGAAACTCCGACAACCGTTCTTGCCCCCGTTTCCGTAAACGTTTTCCTGCCCGTCTTTATCTTATCCGAAAGCCGACGGATAATCGCTTTTTTGGCTACGCCGCCGCTGGCTTTAATGGCGGCAAGCGTACTTTGTACGCTCTTTCCGTCCATAAGGATTTTCGATTCGATAGTAAGATAGTTCTCCCAAGGGATAGCATAAACCCCCTCGTACAGTTCGTCAAACGTCTTGGCGGGAAATTGCGCCAGCTTAACGAGCACCCGTTCGCCGCTGCGAAGAGAAACGTTGAGTTTGGCTACGTCTAACCAGTCGCCCTCGACGTGGATGCGCCCGTTTTCGGCAGGGGCTTTCTCGTAACCGAGCGTATAAAGTTGTCGTTTTGTCGTCTGTTCCTGCCCGAACGCGACGGGAATCAATAATTGCATACCTTAATTATAAATATTTTTGCCGTTTTGTCAAGGCGGTAGGACGGATTTTTAGGAAAAAAGGAAACTACATGCGCGCAAAGATTGACAAAAAGAGGAAAAGGGGAGTATAATATACGCATGAAACGAAACTACGAAAACGAAATGCTTGCGATAATCGAGCAAATCCCGACAGGGGAAAAACTGCTTTTGCACAGTTGTTGCGCGCCTTGCTCTTCGGCGTGTTTGGAGAGGTTGAAGGATAAATTCTGCGTTACCGTACTCTATTATAACCCGAATATCGACGAGGATACCGAGTATGAAAAACGCAAGGCGGAACAAATCCGTTTCCTGCAAGAGACGGGCTGGGCAGATTTTCTCGATTGCGATCATGATAAAGCCGCGTTTGAACAAATGGCAAAGGGCTTGGAAGAAGAACCGGAAAGGGGGAAACGCTGTTATCTTTGCTATGGGTTACGTCTTGACAAAACGGCGGCGGTGGCAAAAGAGAACGGCTTTGCATGGTTTTGTACCACGCTTTCTTTAAGTCCGCATAAAAATGCCGAGTGGTTAAACGAATTGGGCGAAAAAGCAGGGGAGAAGTACCATATAAAGTATTTGCCTTCCAATTTCAAGAAGAAAGGGGGATATCCCCGTTCGATAGAACTTTCTACCGCGTATCAATTATATAGGCAGGATTTTTGCGGTTGTAAATATTCCCGAAGATAAAATAAAAGGGCTGACGAAACGTCAGCCCTTTTCTATGCAATATTATTATTTTTCGTCGTTTCCGGCGATACCCACCACGCCGTCTACGGGCAAAGCAAACGCAATGCCTTGTCCTGCACTGTCCAAACCCACTTCTTTATAGAGCGCGTGCATGATTGCTTCTTTACACTCGGTAGGGACGAGAATCATAACGATTTCCTTTTCCGCTTGCACGGTAATCCCGACCAAGGTGG
>JAZRRB010000086.1:0-3055 GCA_045650385.1 Candidatus Scatosoma sp.
CTTCTTGTTGCAGTGGGTTCTTTGATGACGCTTTGGCTGATTGCAAAAACGGTCAAATATGAGTTTTTCCCAAATAATACAACTACGGCAGGGCGTTATCTTTAAGAAGAAAGAAGATTAAAAGCGTTAAACTATAAGGAATATCGAAGGGGGTAAAATTTCTTTGATATTCCCTATAAATTAAATGTAGAAAATAGGAGATTAAGGGAAAATATGAACGAAACAAGCTATATTGTAGATGTAAAAGCAAAAGTGAACGGTCTTATGGACGACGCGGTGCGCTTCGTTGTTGAGAAACAGCTGAAGGATCGCGCTCTTTGGAAAAAGTTTACAGAGGTTTATACAACGCGTGAGGATTCGCAGGCTGGAAGATGGCGTGGTGAATATTTTGGAAAGCAAATGCGCGGAGCTGTGCTTGCTTATGAGTATACACACGATAAAGAACTCTACGAAATTCTAACGGAAGCAGTCGCTGATCTTTTAGGCAGCCAGGATGCGCAGGGACGTTTTTCCACCTATGAAATTGAAGATGAGTTTAGCGGGTGGGATATGTGGTGTAGAAAATACGTGCTCGTAGGGATGTTGTATTATTGCAAAATATGCAAAGACGATGCCCTGAAGGCGCGGATTATAGCTGCGTGCAAAAAACACTTGGATTATATTTTAGAGAAGATAGGTAAAGACGAGGGAAAAATTGCCATAACTTCGACGTCGCTTTGGTGGGATTGTGTCAATTCTTGTACGATTTTAGAACCGACGATGGAAATGTATAAACAGACAGGTGAAAGACGGTATTTAGAATTTGCTGAATATATTATTTCTACGGGTGGCTGTGCGGATTGCAATTTGATTGAGCTTGCATTGCAGGATGAACTTGAACCCTATCAATATCCGGTAACGAAGGCGTACGAGATGATGTCCTTCTATGAAGGTGTGTTGGCGTATTACGAGGTTACGGGGAAACAAACATATTTTGAAGCAGTTGTGCGTTTTATCGAAGCTGTGCAAAGATCGGATATTACAATTATAGGCTGCGCTGGCTGTACGCACGAATTATTTGACCATTCCGCGGTAATGCAAACAGAATATCATGAAAATATCATGCAGGAAACGTGTGTAACCGTAACGTGGATGCGTCTACTTAGAAGATTGTATACGCTGACGGGCGATAGTAAATATATAGATCGTTTCGAGGTATCTGGTTATAATGCAATGTATGGCAGCTTGAATACGGAATTAAACGAGCAGCTGTGTATGGAAACAGGTAGCTATGTCAAAGGAAAAGCTTTTGACAGTTATAGTCCGTTATATATGAATACGCGCGGTCGCGGAATTGGCGGTTATAACGAGTTTGCAAGCGGTGGATACAGCGGTTGCTGTCTTGCAATCGGCGCGTGTGGAATTGCGCTTATGCCATTGACTGCCGTTATGCAGAGTAAAGAGAGCGTATACGTTAATTTCTTTTTCAACGGTACGGCTGCCGTGATGGATAAAAACGGCAAAGAAGTAATCCTGCGCTTTGAAAGTAATTATCCGGCCGATGGACACGCTGCTATTACGATTGAACACGATTGTGCATTGGCTTTGTGTATTAGAAAACCGACGTGGTGTGAAGAAATGGTGGTTAATGGTTCGGTGGTCAACGATGAATATTATCTACTTGAAAGTAATTATCAGTCGGGGGAACGCATAGAGATTGCGTTGCGCATGAAACTAATGGTACATAAACTAAATGGGAAATATGCATTTACCTACGGCGCATTGGCGCTCGCGACAGATGAACATAAATCGAGTAGAGAATTGCAAAAGCCGATAGCGTTTGATGAAAATTTCTCCTATCAACTTCAACCAATAGAAAAAGGGGAAATTGTGCGTATAGTGTGTACGTTTGCGGATGGAGATAGCTTGTTGCTGACTGATTATCAGTCTTGCGGAAAAAAATGGCTTTCAGATAAACGGATGATGACCGTTTGGTTTAACGGTGAATGATTTTACGGTAGCATAGTTGCTAGGGAATAGGGAAGATTATGAAAAAATTGCATTTAATTTGTAATGCACATATTGATCCAATTTGGCAATGGACGTGGGATGAAGGGATTTCCGCTGCAATTGCGACCTTCAAAAGCGCCGCGGATTTAGCGGAAGAATTTGACTACGTATTTTGTCATGGCGAAGCTCTTTTGTATGAAACTATTGAAAAGAATGCTCCTGATTTGTTTGCGCGTATTCAAAAGCTTGTGAAAGAGGGGAAATGGCATATATCGGGTGGTATGTATCTTCAACCTGATTGCCTTATGCCTTGCGGAGAAACATTCGTAAGACATATCGCTGTGGGGAAGAAGTATTTTCAAGAAAAATTTGGCGTAGAGCCAACTGTTGCGACGAATTACGATTCATTTGGACACAGTATCGGTTTGGTGCAAATTTTGGCGAAAAGTGGATATAAAGGATACCTAATTTGTAGGCCGAGAAAAGATGAGCAAATTCAATATCCTTCGCGATTTTTTAGGTGGACGTCGCCCGACGGTAGCAGCATCCTTGTTTCTAATTCGGCGTCTTATAGTTCGCCTTTGGGCGGCGCGGCGGAAAAAATTGTTCGTGAAACAAACGGTTTGGCTGTTGGTATGTTAGGCGCGGAAATAAATGGAGCGGAAAAGCAGAAAACGGTGGAGTGTGTCGATTATGTGCTTTGGGGTGTGGGAAATCACGGGGGCGGCCCGTCTAGAAAGGACTTGCGTGATATAAAAAACTTGAAGATAGAGGGCGTAGATATTATACACAGTACTCCCGAGAATTTGTTTTCGGACAAGATTCAGGTTGGCGGAGAAATGACGTCATCCCTTGTAACCTGTATGCCTGGCTGTTATTCGTCTATGGCGAAGGTAAAGCAAGCGTATAGACGTACGGAAAACTTGTTTTACGCAACGGAAAAGATGCTTTCAGCGGCAATTCTTGCCGGTTTTGTTCCTGACTTGAAAGAATTAGAAGAGGCGGAAAAGAAACTGCTTTTGGCAAGTTTTCACGATATTTTACCAGGCACATGTATAGAAGATGG
>JAZRRB010000087.1:0-2781 GCA_045650385.1 Candidatus Scatosoma sp.
GCCTTTACGCCTCGATGGCAATCGCCGCCGTGAGGCGGAAAATAGCCCAATAACAAGCAACCGTAGGTTGCGCCTCAACGCCGATAGGCGTTTAAGCGGTGAGCCACCGCTGGCAAATTTTTCTAGTGGCGAGCCGCCACACCCCAATCTTTCTATCTTTCGTTTTCGTTTATATGTAACGTTATTGTAGACGATATTTCGAGTGAAGCAAATCTAACCAAAAGGTGAAACGTATGAGTTATTTAACGCTTGAAAAAGTAGGAAAAGAATATCAATCGCAGGCAGGGACGTTCCGTGCCTTAGACGACGTGTCGTTTTCGCTTGAAAACGGCGAATTTGTCGTTATCTTAGGGCCGAGCGGCGCAGGAAAAACCACGCTTTTGAATTTGCTTGGGGGCATGGATAGCGTGACGGACGGCACGGTTACGCTGGACGGAAAGGAAATTTCCAAATTGAATAAAAAACAACTTACGCAGTACCGCCGAGACGATATCGGGTTTGTTTTCCAATTCTATAATTTAATGCCCAATCTCACCGCGCTTGAAAACGTGGAACTTGCCACCGAAATTTGCCCTGACGCACTCGATCCCAAAACGGTGCTTTCGAGCGTGGGACTTAGCGAGCGTTTGACCAACTTTCCCGCGCAGCTTTCGGGCGGCGAACAGCAACGCGTGAGTATCGCAAGAGCGATTGCCAAAAACCCTAAATTATTGCTTTGTGACGAGCCTACGGGCGCGCTTGACTACGCAACGGGCAAAAACATTTTACGGCTTTTGCACGACGTATGTAAGGAGAATAAAAAACTCGTCATTGTCGTAACGCATAACCAAGCGCTCAAAGACATGGCGGACAAGGTAATCACCATTAAAAACGGACGCATTGAAGGGGTATTTATCAACGAGCAGCCCAAACCCATTGAGGAGATTGAGTGGTAATGAAAGCGAGTATAAAAACCGCCTTTCGCCTGTTTAGAAAGCATGTTACGAGGCTAACGACGATTATCGCCATCGTAGCGGTGAGTATCGGCTTTATGTCAGGCGTGGGCGAAGTGGAAAATAAAATAAAAATCGCCTCGCGGGATTTACACGTAAGCAGCCGCGTGTCCGATTTGAATATCAAAAGCGGGAATCCGTTCGGTTTTACTCAAGAAGAAATCGAAAAGGTAAAAGACAAATTCGGGGCGGAAAACGTATCGACGGGCTTTTTCTACGAAGCGGAAAAGGACGGTGCGGCGATGCGGTATTATATGCCCGCTTCGGATAGAGAAAATGTCAATGCCATACAGCTTTTGGACGGGGAATATCCCGACGCGCCCAACGAAATCCTTGTAGAGCGCGGCACAGAGGGGTTAAAGGAATACGCCGTAGGCGATAGGATAGCCTTTACGCACCCGATTACGCAAGCGGAAACGGAATTTACCGTTTGCGGCATTAGCTATAACCCTATCCATATTTACAATGAACAGGAAACGAGTTTTACCAAGGACGAAAATGGGGAACTGTTGCCGCTTTGCGAAATATATTATACGTTTGGCGATAAGCCGATTATCATCAACGATATGTACGTACACGTAGGCGTGGAACAAACGGGCGAACTGTTTTCGGGCGATTACGAAGAGTGCATAGAAACGCTGAAAGAAGAAACGCAAGCGTTGCTTGGCGAAAGCACGACGGTGCTTACCTTATACGAAAATATCGGTATGTATTCCCTCTTTTCGTATGCGGAAAAGGTGGGGCAAATCGGCATTATTTTCGTGGTATTTTTCCTGCTTGTCACTTTGCTTGTGGTATATTCCACGATGTCAAGATTGTTCGATGAAGAACGTGCGCAAATCGCTTGTCAAAAGACGCTGGGCATTTCCGATAACAAGATTACGGGCAAGTACGTATGGTTTGTATCGTTCGGTTCCATCATCGGCGGCGGAATAGGCTTTTTCATTGGCTTGCTGTTGACGAGTCTGCTTTATAACGGTTTCCATTTGCAGTATAACATGCCGCCCTTCCCTACGTCGCTGAATTTCTATTATTACGCGATGACGTTTGGAATAATCCTCTTTGCCAACGTGTTACTCTCCGTATTAAGCGGACAAAAAGCGACGGCAGGAAGACCTGCGCAGCTGCTCACGCCCAAAGCGCCCAAGGCAGGGAAAAAAGTGCTTTTGGAAAGAATTCCGTTTATTTGGAAGGCGCTTTCGTTCAAGTATAAATCGACGGTAAGAAACGTACTATTATTCAAAAGTCGGTTTTTGATGACAGTCGTTTCCGTTGTGGGCGCGACGGTGCTGGTATTTGCAGGGCTGGGACTTTTCAACTGTGCGGTTAATTACGGCGAGGCAGGTTCGCTTATCGGTATATCCGCCGTGCTGATTGTCTTTTCAGGAATACTTTGTGCGCTCGTTATCTATAATTTGACGAATATCAACGTCAGCGAACGCACGAGGGAAATTGCCACGTTGATGGTGCTTGGTTATCACGATAGGGAAGTGACGGGGTATATCTACCGCGAAGTGTATATTATGTGTGCGATTGGCGCGGTGCTGGGCGTGCCTTTGGGTATGCTGTTTGTCAATTTCGTGTTCGATTTTATCTCGTTTGGTTCTTTGGCGGAAGTGAAGTGGTGGAGCTACGTGCTTACCCCCGTGCTGACGATGTTCTTTGGGTTTATTTCCACGATGTTGCTTCGGAAAAAGATTTTGAAAACGGACATGAACGCGTCCTTGAAAACGATTGAATAAGGGTAAAAACCAAACCGCCCTCGTCCGTCCACTAGGTATGGACCACA
>JAZRRB010000088.1:0-6268 GCA_045650385.1 Candidatus Scatosoma sp.
CGCAAGGTGCGGTTGTATGCGGCTGTATTACGGACACAAAAGGGTTGCGTCGAAAATCGGCGGTGGTGGCGGAAAAAGGACGGCTTACAGGCGTTTCGGATATGCTCAATGCGGTGGATGGAAATTATTCCAGTGGCGCAGCGCTTCGGGTATACGAAACGCGCATGGGGCGTATGGGTGTGGTGGTTGCGGACGATTTGCGCTTTCCTGAAATGATACAATCACTTTCCGTATGCGGTAGTGATTTTATCGTTTGTCCATTTGGGAATATGGACGAGATAGAACGCGTGCTATTGCGTTCGCATGCGTATTGCTATGGACTGCCAATCTATTTTTGCGCGCAAGGATATTGCATGATATCGGACGTTTCGGGGGAAATCGTCTTTGCTTCGCCGCAAAACTCTATATCTACCGAGTTTACCCCTAAAAAGGAATACCATTTAATTGAAACGCGGCGGCGGGGCTTTTATAGAGCACGTACGTGGGGATAGTAAGTAAAAACCGCCTTGTAGGCGGTTTTTACATTTGTACCTTTAATTGTTTTACGCATAGCGCGCGTTAGCCGCCGCCGTTCTTTCTTTTGCTTGAGCGATTTGCGCTTCACGCTCTTCTTGCATTTTTGCGGTTCTTTGCGAGGGCGTCATGTGCGCGTCGTCCCAATTCTTTTTTGCGTCTGCTTTTGCTTTGGCAAAGGTGTTGCGTCCGCGGTTTTCTTCAAAGTTTGCTTTGGCTTCCGCTTTTGCTGCTTGCAAATTCGCTTTGTCTACTTCGTGTTGCGCTTTTGTGCTTTCCTTCATATCGCCAAATGCTTTTTTGAAAAATTGTTTAATCCCCATAATGGTAATCTCCTTTTTTAATTATTTAATATACTATCGGAAAGTTCGAAAATTCTCTTGGAATATTTCTTCTTTCGTCTACTTAAAATTGCCTTATAGATGGGGTAGGTGGAAATGCAAAGCGCAATGCCTACAAGCCCCATGCCAACACCAAAAGCCATAGCATTGCCAATGACTTTCATGGCAAGACACATACCCGAGCCGAGCACGAGGGAACTTGCTGTACCGTACGTATAAGCGAATGCTTCCGCAGGGCGTTTTGCGCGTTTGTCAAGCGCCTTCAATTCGTCTAATTTTGTGTGTTCTTTCACGAGATAGTTTGTTCGTATTTTTTCTACGATAGCCGTTTCAGTTTGTAACATATTTTTTTCACTCCTGTAAATTCTTTATACTTGTATTATACACAGCGGTTGTTTGTAAATTATCAAACTTGTGTAAAGGGATTGAAATTGTTTTGTAAAGCTTTTGTTAAAGCTATACTAAGCTTGTTTTTTGTAAAATGATATTGCTGATACTGCCAAGTCCAATCGCAAACAATGCGCCGCCGCCCAAACACAATACAACGTTCAAAATACCTGAAGAAAGCGGACTTACCATAGGCGCAATCGTGAACATAAACATACCTACGCCAAAGGATAAAAGAAGGGAAAGCCATAACCGTTGTTTGCCTACGACGCTCATAATAACGTATACGGAAACGAACAGAAGGGATAAAGAAATTTTAGAAAGAATAGAACAAATCAGGTTGAAAGTGTTAAATCCGTCCATGGCAAAGGAAATACCAATAATTTTACCGCCAATCAATGCGCCGAGGAAAAAGGCGGTGAGCATAGCGGCGCTGGTAATAAATCCGATAACGGTCTTGGAAATGACGTAATCGCTTTTTTTGGCGCGCACGGTAAAAAGGTTTTTTGCATAACCGCTTCTAAAATCGTCTGAAATGAATACGCAAACAAATACGGCAATGATAAAATACAATAAATGAATATTGCACATGCTGACAAGGTCCATGCTCATTTGCGCGTTTGTATCGGCACTTATCGTGGCGCCGCCAAGGATTTGCCATACGTTTTCAAAACCTTGCATGATACTCTCTTCGCCTGTTTGCGGATTGATAGTTACGCTGCCTTCCATCATGCCTGTCATAACAAGGATTAGGATAGGTATTACAAAGGAAATGCCAACCATAATATAGAAAAGTGGCGTAGTAAACGCACGTCTTACGTCTACCTTCAACATGCTTTTTACACGCTTCGAAAAATCGTTTTTCTCAAAAGTTTTATCCATGTTTGATTCCTCCTTTCTCCTTCATAAGGTCGATGTAATATTCTTCTAATCCAATTTTATCCGTTTTGATTTCATGGATCAGCACGCCGTTCTCGTATAAATAAGTTACGATTTCTTCGGGCGTGGTTTTATCGTAAACGCGGATATACCCATTTTCGTCCTCTTCTATACGTGTATATTTTTTGAAAAGCAACGCCTTTGCCCAATCAACTTTTTTTGCACGTAACGCAATGAAAGTTCGACAGTTTTTATCCAGTTCTTCCGCCGTCATTTCCGCAATCATTTTTCCGCCGCGGATAATGCCGTAGTGGGTGGCGATTTTTTCAAGTTCACCAAGCACGTGCGAGGAGATGACTACCGTCGTGCCGTTTTTGGTAACGTCTGTCAATACTTCGCGCATGATACGCATACCGTCGGCGTCCAATCCGTTGATAGGTTCGTCTAAAACCAAAAGAGCAGGGTTGCCAAGTAGCGCCATGGCGATACCGATACGCTGTTTCATACCTAGCGAACAATTCTTGTATTTATTGCTTGCCGCACCTTCCATGCGTACGAGTTTCAATACCTTTACCACTTCTTCTTCCGCATTTTTAATACGCAAATTTGCTGCTTGCAACAAAAGGTTGTTCCATACGCTATAATTAGGGAAACAGCCAGGGGATTCGATTAAAACGCCGATTTTAGCACGCACGTCTACGTCCGTATAATCTTTCCCAAATAATTTTACTTCGCCGCCACTGGGACGGATTAAACCGCAAATAATCTTTTCCGTGGTAGATTTCCCGCTGCCGTTTTCTCCGATAAAGCCGTAAATTGCCCCGACGGGTACGGTCATATTTAAGCCGCTAAGCGCTTGCTTTTGTCCAAAATTTTTCGTTAAATTTCTAATTTCTATTGCGTTCATTGTATTGCTCCTTAATACACGTCACTCTTTTCGAGTACCAAAGTGCCAAGCACGTTGTAAATGCCTGCCCAAGCCAAGGAAACCGCCAGACAAACGAGTACGGTTAAGAAATTCCCCGAAAGGCAAGCGTATACGGATGCACCGTATAAGAATACGTTCATAAGCGGTGTATTGCCTGCGATTGCCGCTACGCCGATGATTAAGATACCCGTGCCGAAAAAGAAGGAAGAGGCAATGGAAATTCCAAAATATTTTCTAAATACAACGTTTAAGAAGGTATATAAACTTGCCCAGCCTAAGCTCATTAGCATTTTGCCGAGAATTGCGCTGATAAGAGATGAGACGTTAACGTCAAAAGACGTTCGGGTGAAAAGCCCCGCAAACACGCCGCCAAAGAGATAGGTGATACACATGCATGCCATTGCAAATGCACAGGTAAGCGATTTGGAAATAACGTAATCTTCCTTTTTGGGGTGCGTGGTGAAGAGTTGTTTTACGTAACCGCTTTTATAATCATGTCCGATAAAGATAGAAACCATGATACCGCCAAAGATAAATACCATATTCATATTCGCATAATCAGCGATGCTATTGATAACGTATAATGGCGTATCTGCGGCGACAATATTCCACGTGTTTTCATACAGCGCCTCGCCTTCCATACCGCCCATACCCAATACCATAGCAGGGATAAGCGCCGAGGTTAAAAGAAAAATATAGAAAAGCGGCGTATGAAACAGTCGGTAGAAATCTACCCCAAGCATGCTTTTGATACGTTCTAAAAAGCGAGGGGATTCAAATTGTAACGTGGGGGATTTTTGCATGTTATTCGTCCTCCTTTTTACTCATAAGTTCTACGTAATATTCTTCCAAACCAATTTTGTTTTTCTTAATTTCACTTACGGCGTGTCCGTTTTGAAGTAGATATTCGACAATGCTTTCCGTGTTATCTATATCATAGATACGAAGATACCCTTCCTCTTCGCGCACGTTGGAGAAGCGGTTTTGCAACAGCTTTTTCGCGTTCTGCATATCCGCGGTTTTCAGCGAGGTAAACACACGAGAACGTGCTTCCATTTCTTTGGCGGAGAGCTCTAGTATCATTTTCCCTTGACGGATAATGCCGTAATGAGTAGCAATTTTTTCAAGTTCGCCCAAGATATGCGAGGATATAAGCACGGTACAACCATACGTTTTTGTGATATCGATAAGAATTTCCCGCATAATACGCATGCCGTCCGTATCCAAGCCGTTGATAGGTTCGTCCAAAATCAAAAGAGCAGGATTGCCAAGAAGTGCCATGGCAATACCGATACGTTGTTTCATACCGAGTGAACAGCTTTTGAATTTAATTTTTGCACTCGCCTGCATACGTACAATTTTCAGTACGCGCGTAATTTCCTCATCCGCGTTTTTTAAGCCCAAATTGATGGCTTGCATTTTCAGATTTTGGTATACGGTGGAGGAAGGGAAACAGCCCGCGTTTTCAATCAATGCGCCAACTCTTACCCGCACGCCTGCGTCCTTATGATCTTTTCCAAACAACTTGATTTCGCCACCGTCAGGAACGAGGTGACCGCAAATAAGCTTTTCTGTAGTGGACTTACCGCTGCCGTTTTCACCGATAAATCCGTAGATTGCGCCCACAGGTACAGTCATATTCAAATCATTTACGGCGTACATACCGCGAAAACTTTTTGAAAGATGTCTTATTTCGATTGCGTTCATTTTGCACAAACTCCTTATTTTAGTTTACCGCTTTATTATAACGATGAATTGTTTCAAAAATGCAAATTGGATGTTTGCGAAATATTTTTTAATTGTAAAGAATTTGTAAATAGGCAAAAAGAAACCGACTACCATTATTGGGTAGTCGGCGTTTTCTTAAAATCCTGCGTTTTTGATATCTCTATCCACGCTTCGCTTTACGTCCCTATCGGCAATCGCCTGCTTTTTATCGTACGTGTGCTTGCCTTTGCAAAGGGCAATTTCTATTTTGACAAGCGAGCCTTTGAAGTACAGTTTCAACGGCACGAGGGTATATCCTTGTCGGTTGATTTTTCCTGCGATTTTCGCAATTTCCGCTTTATGCAGGAGCAGTTTTCTATCTCGACGCGTATTCTTCGTGGAGAAAGCGTCCGATTTGTCATATAAGGCGATATGCATATTTTTCACGCACGCCTCGCCCTCACGTAAGAAACAAAAACTGTCGTTCATATTGACGTTGCCAAGGCGCAACGATTTTACTTCATTGCCCTCAAGCTCTATGCCTGCTTCGTATTTTTCCTCGATAAAATACTCGAACGAAGCGGATTTGTTGGTTGTGATGATTTTCATATTTCCTCACCCGTTTTTTCTATTTTTGTAAGCAAGCGGAATTCTGTTCTCCGTCGATAGAAATCCACGTCTACCACTTTCACTTTCAAACTTTCGCCCAAAGAATAACTGTTTCCGCTGCCGATAAGGCAAAATCTGTCCGCGTCGAATTTGAACGTGCCGTATAAACTTTCGATAGGGATAAAGCCCTCGATGGTATTGGGTAGTTCCGCAAACAACCCAAAAGAGGTCACGCCCGATATAACCGCTTCGTATTCCTCGCCGATACGCTCGCTCATGAACATGGTTTTATACAAATCGTCCACGTCTCGTTCGGCGTCGGTTGCTTTTCGTTCTCTATCCGAAGACCTCTCGGCGGCGCTTTCGACAAAACTGCTGTATTTTTCCACCGCTTCCGCGTATTTGCCATTGATTACTTCTTTTATAATGCGGTGTATGCATAAATCGGGATAACGACGGATGGGGGAGGTGAAGTGGCAATAGCACTCGCTTGCAAGTCCGAAATGCCCGACGTTTTCCGAGGAATATCTCGCCTTTTGCATGGAACGGAGCATTACACGGTTGAGTACCGAATAGGCGGGCAAATCCTTTGCTTTTATCAAAAGGTTTTGATAATCGTACGGTTTCACGTCCTCGGCATTAAAACGTGCAGTCAAGCCCAACCCTTGCGCAAACGCGCGGAACGTTTTCGCCTTTTCCTCGCTCGGTTTTTCGTGAATACGGTAGATAAATGGCGCTTCTATCGAGTGAATGTATTCCGCCACCGTTTCGTTGGCAAGTACCATAAACGCCTCAATGATTTGGTAGGAGAACGCGCGCTCGTAATCGGGGATAGAAATCTCGTTCGTTTCTTTATCGAATAGAATTTTTGCCTCTTTCACGTCGAGGGTAACGCTGCCCTTTT
>JAZRRB010000089.1:0-1558 GCA_045650385.1 Candidatus Scatosoma sp.
GGGTAGAAATCAAGGTTACGCAGGAAAAGCAGATTCCTTACGACAGCGTAGATCAATCGGGTTACGATATTTTTGTTGGGGAAAATAAAGTAGACGCATATTCGATGTCGAAAAAGAACTTCCTTTTGAATTTGGACGACATTGTAGAGCCTATGGAAGCTCAAATCGACGATAGCGTATTGGAGGGGTTAAAGGGCTTTGACGGCAACTATTACAGTTTGCCTCATTATAGCTGGTATACGGGTATTTCGTATGACATGGGATATTTTGAAGAAGAAAACCTTTATTTTGCAGCCCCCGATTCTCCCACGTCGAGAGCGGTTTCTAACGAATTCGGCTCTGCGAACTTTGTCAACGGCTTGACTTCGGTAAAATCCTGCGGTCCTGACGGCGAAAGCGGGAACTACGATGATGGTTTGCCTTCTTCCTTGCAAGAATTTTTAATCCTTTGCGAAGAAATCAACACGCAAGCAGGTCGTACGCCGTTTGAAATGGCAGGCGGCTGTATCGACTATGCATTCTTCCTTGCGGATGGTTTGTGGGCGGCTTTAGCTGGTCCTACGCAAATCAAAACGATTTACAGCTTGGATTCCGAAGGGGAACTTGTTGATCTTGTTGAATTGGACGCTGAAGGCAACATCGTGTATACGAACGAAGTGTATTATACGCTCAGCAACGGCGAGAAGATTATGAAGCCTTCCGTTGTACAAGCGCCCATCACGGAAGAGACGGGTTATCGTATCTACGATATGGAATCCAGATATTATTCGCTTGCATTCTTGAAGATTGCATTGGATAAAGGTTGGTTCCATGAAGATTTCAACAACGGCGGTATCTCCAACATTAAGGCGCAAGAAAACTTCTTGACGCAACAAAAGACGGCAATGTTATATGATGCGTCCTACTGGTATTCGGAAACGCAAGCAACGGGTAACGTAGATAAATATACGGCATTGTATCCCGATGCAGGGGAACCCAAGGTAAGCTATATGCCTTTGCCCACGCAACTTAATGGTCAAGTAACCGAAGGCAACGGCGATAAACAAGCTTTGTTGGATATCGGCTCTGCGCAAATCTTCGTTAATAAGCGTGTGGAAAGCAATGTAGGTAAAAAACGTGCGGTTATCGAATTTTTGCAATTCCTTTACAGCGCTGATGAGTTGGCTGCGTTCACCGAAACGACGGGGCTCGTTAGACCTATATCTTACGATTACGATGATGATGGGTTGTCCTTCTATAACAAAAAGTTGAACGAAATCGTTGCGGATTCTGAAGCAATTTATTTCTCGTCCAAGAGTGAGATTTTCAAGAACAACAAAGCAAACTTCTCGTTGACGTGGAGTGGTGCAATCAATATGGTTAAAGTTGGTACTACGACGGTTATGAGTGGTTATCTTGCTGCTATGAGAGATTACGGCGCAGGCGTGGATACCACGTTTAACAGCACCAGAAAAACGCAAGCGGGTTGGCAATCGTATTTAAATTACATTAACTAATTTGCAATAAAAATAATGTAGTCGCCTACACACATAGGCGACTACAAAACTAACTACTGGAG
>JAZRRB010000090.1:0-3031 GCA_045650385.1 Candidatus Scatosoma sp.
TATTAATATGAATTTTTGCGATTACTTAAAAACTTTTTCGAACGATGATACTCCTTGGGGTGATTTATCGAGAGATTTTATAAAAAGTAAAAGCAAAGCAAAAACTTTTAAAGGCATCCATAAACATATGGAACAACTTTCCGCCTGTCACGAAGCGAAACGAATTTTACAAGAAATCTATAAGAGCTTTTAGAAAAATATTGTAATAACAATTAAATGAATTAGGAGGATTTATAATGGAATCTTTCATAATCGGCGGTATCACCTCCTTAATACTCGGTATTTTTATATTTCTATTTCAAAAATCAAAAACAAAACTTCAAGCGCAAATCAAAATCGGCCTTCTAATAGCCTTTGAATTAATCATTTTATTTGGCTTTATTGGTTCATTTTTCATGGAAGGCACATTAATATTAGTTACAATGCTCACTTCCGTTGGCTTAGGTATTTTTGTAGCCGTTAAAATATATCATGCGTATCTTCAAATCAAAAATAATAATTTCCCAAACGATAAAGAATCTTAATCGTAGTAATAATGTAAGCACCAACAAAAACAGCACAGGTTTTCGCCTGTGCTGTTTCTTTATTCTATAAATTTTTAATCGCCAAATTTTTCTTTCGATGCGTACGTAGTATGCAATAATTCGTGCGCTTTGTGAGAATTGGGTTCACCCAAATAATCTTCGTATAACTTAATAATTGGGGGATTTTTGTGCAACCAAATAAAACGAACCTCAAACTTGAATAATTTCAAGGCCCGCTTTATATCAGAGAATTAATTGTTTTTACCTATATTTCTCCACTATAAAATATAAACTTATTCCTTTTATCTAAATAGTTTCCTATATATTTTTTTAATAATAGATTTTCTTGATTTTTTATTTTTTTTGAGTGCCTCAAGAAGAAAATTCTCATGTCTCTTCGGGGCATGCACCCTAGAACGGCGATATGCCTTTTCATAAGACTGATCAAAAATATTGCACAAGAAGTTTTCCAGATTTACTAAATATTCATCAGTATCAATATTCTCACAAAGAATGGGTTGACGAAGCATTTCCATATATTTTTCATCATCTTGGTCCAGTTCTTTTATTTTTTCAATGACTGCATCAAAATTAGGATAATCAGACACATTAATAAATGCTTTTTCGTTAAAAATCGATTTAACTGTATCACTACCGTAATACACAGGTATCGTATCCGCAAAAAAAGCATCAACAATTTTCTCCGTCACAAAACCCTCGTTTTTTGTACTTTCAAAACACAGAGAAAATTTGCATTTTCTCTGGAAGTTAGGTTTTTCGTCACTTGCCCACCAAAAACGTTCTACATCGGGTCTATTATTTAAATAAGAGCCAGGAGATTCTACCTTCTTATACTTACAAAGTTCCTTAAAAAAATCACCTCGTATGCCGTATTCCGACTCATGACTAGCAATAAAATTAGCAAAATAAGGTTTACTTTGTAAGATATCCAAAGAATAATCTCTTGATTTTTCCTTAAAACTTCTAAACCGAGAACGTTGTGCATACATGGGATAATAAACACTGCGGTCTAAAAATTGCAGGGGATACGAACAAATCGCATAATCCACAAGATTAAAATCAGGAATATAATTTTCAACCGACCACATAATACGCACTTGAGGATATTTACAATAGTTGTACTCATTACCAAAAACACTACATATAATATATTCCGCATCTTCAGGAGCTGTTATTTGTACGTCATAATGCTTTTTCAAAATCTCATACAATATATTATCGGTAGGATTAAACACACCCCAAAAACCAACATATGCAATTTTAATCGTTTTCATAAATCATCCTCTTTATCTTATAAATATTTCATCAAAATGGTTAAATATAAATTTCAACCACTTTTATCCTTACATAAATTTCCCCATTATTAATCGCCAAATTTTTCTTTCGATGCATACGTGGTATGCAATAATTCGTGCGCTTTGTGAGAATTGGGTTCGCCCAAATACTCTTCATACAACTTGATAGTTTGAGGATTTTTATGCGATGCGCGAAGCGCTTTCGATTCGTCTTCTTGATAAAGCGCCGCCGCTCTCTTTGCTTTGAACGTATCCAAAATATCCGCGTCCTCGTTGGGCAAGAAACAAGGTTTTACATATGGTTGACCGCCACCTGCTACGCAACCGCCAGGACAACCCATGATTTCGATGAAATGATACTTACTCTTCCCCTCGCGAATTTCGTCGAGCAACACTTTCGCATTCTTCATGCCGTGCGCTACCGCAATATTCACATGCGTACCGCCAAGCGTATACGAAGCTTCTTTAATACCTTGCAAACCGCGCACTTCGGTAAGTTCCGCTTTGGCAAGTTCTTCGCCCGTGAGCTTGAACGCCGCCGTACGGAGCGCCGCTTCCATAACGCCGCCCGTTGCACCAAAAATAACGCCCGCGCCCGTATAATCGCCCACAACGTCGTTATCAAAGTCGCTATCGGGCAATTTCGTGAAATTGATACCCGAACGTTTGATAAGTTTACCGAGTTCTCTCGTTGTCAAAACAGCGTCTACGTCTTGCAAACCGTTTGCGGAAAGTTCGGGGCGTTCCTTTTCGTATTTCTTTGCCGTACAAGGCATAATGGAAACCACAAACATATCTTTAGGGTCGATACCGTTCTTCTCGCAATAATAGCTCTTCAAAATTGCGCCGAACATTTCGTGGGGAGATTTACAAGAGGACAAGTGTCCAAGCAAATCACCGTAGTTATATTCCGCGTAGTTTACCCAGCCAGGCGAGCAGGACGTAATCATAGGCAATTTACCGCCGCTGGTAATTCTACCAAGCAACTCGGTTGCCTCTTCCATAATCGTCAAATCCGCTGCGAAGTTGGTATCGAATACCTTCTTAAAGCCAAGGCGTTTGAGCGCGGATACCATTTTGCCCGTCACAAGCGAGCCGATGGGCATACCAAATTCTTCGCCGAGCGCCGCGCGTACCGCAGGTGCGGTTTAAGTCGGATCGTAGCCATGTCGTTCTGTGAGCCAAGGAGTG